>NZ_JBEPCJ010000087.1:0-47463 GCF_040299565.1 Spirillospora sp. NPDC000708 | reverse complement strand
TCCATCGCGAAGCGACGCCGAAGGCGCCCTTGACTTTGGAGGGGCGGCCCCGTACGCAAGCGCCACCCCACCACCCGAACACCCCTCACGCCGATTCTCCCGAACAACCCCTCATACCGATCCCGATCCGTCGATGGCGTCACCTCAATGGCGTCACCTCGATGCGACCACCCCGGCACGCCCCCCCGGCACGATTCCCCCCCAGCACGACCACCCCCCAGCACGACCACCCCGATGCGAGCATCTCGGCGCGACCACCTCGATCCATCCCCGCGCGGATTCGTCGAGGCTTCCCGGTGGCCCTCTGCCACTATTCGTCCGTGGGCCTTGCCGTCACCGTGTCGTGCTCGGCGAGCAGGAGCGCGGCGACGGCCTCCGGGGCCTCGCGCATGGCGTCGTGACCGGTCGGCAGCTCGTGGACCCGCCACCCGGGATCGGCCAGGAGCCGGCCGCGGAGGCCGGCGAAGGGCGTCCGGTCCTCCCACCCCGAGCAGTAGACGAACTCCCGGCGAGGGACCCGGTCGAGCTCACCGGTGAGCCGGGCCGCCTGCACGAACGAGGCGAGCGGGTGGGGCCGGCGGCGGGGATCGCCGCCGCCCGGCGGCCGGACGGCGTAGCCGGTGGCCGCGGCGCCGGCGGCGAACACCTCCCGGAAGCGCTCGGTCGTCGACGACCAGCACGACTCGCCGTCGCGCGGGACGTAGGCGTCGAGATGCACCAGCCGCGCGACCCTCCCGGCGGCGCGGTCGGCGGCGGCGGAGATCACCATCCCGCCGTAGCTGTGCCCCACCAGCGTCACGCCGGTGAGGCCGGCGCGATCGAGGAGCCGCAGGACGTCATCGGCGTGCGTGTCGAGGTTGGCGGACGCGACGGTCGCCTCGTCGTCGTCCGGCCGCAGGCCGGTCAGGGTCAGCGCGTGAACCGCATGCCCGGCGCGCTCCAGCAGCGGAACCACCGCCTCATACGTCCAGGAGCCGCGCCAACCGCCGGGCACGAGAACGAACGTCGCCATGCACTTCTCCCTCAACTCGGCCACGGCGTCCAGGCACGCCGCTGCGACGGCCCGCGGTCTCGGGCGTCGCTCCGCATGAAGGCAGTGTCACAAGCCCCAGGCGTGGCCGACCACCGTCAGGAAGCCAACCGATACCCGTCCACCGCCAAGAGCCCCGGCCCAAGCCAGGCTGCTCCAGTTCGCCCCGTCGGGACGCGAATGATGATCTTCGTGGTACTTTCGGCGTCGCCGTGCACCACTGCGACTTCGAGGAGGTGAGACCGATCAACGCTGTGACAGGTCGGGGCTCCCTCCTTCGCATGGCCTAGGGAGCGCCCGCACAAGGCATCCCGAAAGGCGTGAAACGTTGATGCGCTTCACCTCCCGGACGTCGTCGGACGGCGTCACCGAGCAGTTCTTCACCCTCGGCGAGATCCCCGGTGTGCTGTGGACGCCGGAAGGCGCCCGCGGCACTCGCCCCCTGATTCTGCTGGGCCACGGCGGAGGGCAGCACAAGGCGGCCACCGGCATCGTGTCCCACGCGCGCCGCTACGCCGCCGAGGGTTTCGCGGTCGTTGCGATCGATGCGCCTAACCACGGCGACCGGCCCAAAGACGAGGAGTTCGGCCGGATCGCGGCCGGGATGCGGGCCGGTATGGCCGCTGGTGAGGATCCGGGCGCGCTGGTCGCCGGCATGCACAGCCATCTGGCCGGCCGGGCCGTCGCGGACTGGCAAGCGGTCCTGAGCGCGGTCCAACGCCTCGACCAGGTCGGCGTCGGCCCGGTGGGCTACTACGGCATGTCGATGGGCTGCGGGCTCGGCATCCCGCTCATCGCCGCAGAGCGCCGGATCCGCGCGGCGGTGCTCGGCCTGCTCGGTGTGCACGGGCTGGCCGAGGACGCCGCGCGGATCACCGTTCCGGTGCAGTTCCTGGTCCAGTGGGACGATCAGATGGTGCAGCGGGACCAGAGCCTGGCGTTGTTCGACGCCTTGGCCTCGACCGAGAAGACGCTGCACGCCAACCCCGGCAGGCACGGGGATGTGCCGTCGTTCGAAGCGGACAGCTCGTTGAGGTTCTTCGCCCGGCATCTGAGCTGACACGAGGTCGCACTGCTCGGCGCGCCGGCCGGAACTCGTTTTCCGGCCGGCGCGTCGGGCTCAGGTAGCCGTCGGCCGGCTCGGGGCTGAGCGTCCGCGTCTCGGCCGGGGACCGCTCCATCTCCGTCACAGTCCAGCAGGCATGCCCGGACGTGACCAGTTCGAGGACGCCGTCCATCCGCGCCTCTACCCGGACCGCCCATGGCTGGCCGGACGCGGACACCGCCGCTGCACGAGGGCGCTCGCTTGACATCTGAAATCTGACAGTTCACTATCACTTGGTAGTTGGCTGTCATTTTCTTGGAGGCGGGCCATGGCGGAGAAGAGCGGACGGCGGTGGTGGGCGCTGGCGGCGCTCACGCTGAGCGTGCTGATCGTGGGACTGGACGGGACGATCATCAACGTCGCGCTGCCCACGCTGTCGGACGAGCTGGGCGCGACCAGCGCGCAGCTGCAGTGGATCGGCGGCGGCTACCTGCTGGCGCTGTCGGTGGGGATGCTCCCTGCGGGGCTGCTCGGTGACCGGTACGGCCACCGGCGGCTGCTGGTGGGCGGGATCGCGCTGTTCGGGCTGGCGTCCGCGGCGGGCGCGCTGGCGGGGACGGCCGGGCAGGTGATCGCGGCACGCGCGGTCCTCGGCCTCGGCGCGGCGATGATCACGCCGCTGTCGATGGCGATCCTGCCGCGCGTGTTCGGCAGGGACGAGCTGCCGCGCGCCATCGGCGTGTGGACGGCGGCGACGGCGGTCGGGATGCCGATCGGCCCGCTCGTCGGCGGCTGGCTGCTCGACCACTTCCCGTGGGGGTCGGTGTTCCTGTTCAACGTGCCGGTGACGGTGCTCGCCGCGATCGCGTGCCTGCGGCTGCTCCCGGCGGACGGCCCGCGCGCGCGGGACGGCAGGCCGTTCGACTACCTCGGCACGGTGCTCGGCACCTTCGGCATCATCGCGCTCGTCTACGGGACCATCCAGGTGCCCGGGCACGGCTGGGGCAGCGCGTCCGTGCTGGTGCCGCTCGCCGCCGGCGCGGTGCTGATGGCGCTGTTCGTGCGGCGGCAGCGCCGGGCGGCGGCGCCGCTGGTCGACCTCGGCCTGTTCGCGGACGGGACGTTCCGGTGGGGCGCGATCATCGCCGTCTTCGTCAACTTCGCGGTGATGGGGCTGCTGTTCGTCGTCCCGCAGTACCTGCAGGCGGTGCTGGGGAACGGCGCGTTCGGCGGCGGGCTGCGGCTGCTGCCGCTGATCGGCGGGCTGATGGCGGCGGCGACGCTGGCCGAGCCGCTCGTCCCGCGGCTCGGCGCCCGCGTCGTGATCCCCGCGGGACTGCTGCTCCTCGCGGGCGGCGCGCTGCTCGGCGCCGCCACCGGCCCCGGCGACGGCTACGGCCCGACCGCCGGGTGGCTCTCGCTGGCGGGTCTCGGGTTCGGGCTGGCGATCGTCCCGGCGACGAGCATGGTGATCGGGTCGCTTCCGGAGGACGGCCCCGGCACGGGGACGAGCCTGCTGGAGACGATCCAGCAGCTCGGCGGGGCGCTCGGCGTCGCGGCGCTCGGCAGCGTGCTGAACGCGGGGTACCTGGCGCGGCTGTCGGTGGCGGGGCTGCCGGACGCGGCGGCGGACGCGGCGCGCGGCTCGGTGACCGGCGCGGACGCGGTGGCCGGGCGGCTGCACGACGGGGCGCTGGCGGCGTCCGCGCACGGCGCGTTCGTCCACGGGATGGATTTGACGCTGCTGGTCTGCGCGGGCGCGGCCCTTCTCGCCGCCGTCCTCGCGGTCGCCTTCCTGCCCGGGCGCCGCGCGGACGCCGCGGAGGCCGGGCGGAACGCCGCCGCGGCCCCGGTGCCCGCCGCGCGCGCGGGAGAATTGCCGGCATGAGCACCAGGGAGACCCCGGCCGGCAAGGCGTGCGGGCTGCGCGAGCGCAAGAAGGCGAAGACCCGGCTGGCGATCCGGCGCGCGGCGTACCGGCTGTTCGCCGAGCAGGGCTACGAGGCGACGACCGTCGACCAGATCGCCGAGGCGGCCGAGGTCTCCCCCAGCACGTTCTTCCGCTACTTCCCGGCGAAGGAGGACGTGATCCTGTCGGACGAGTACGACTCGGCGCTCGTCGACGCGCTCGCCGCGCGCCCGGCGGACGAGCCGGTGCTGCTGTCGCTCCGGCACTCGATGACCGACTCGCTGGGCCGCGTCCTGGAGGCCGACCGCGAGGAGCTGTTCACCCGGATCCGGCTGTCCTTCACCGACCCCGGCATCCGGGCCCGCGCGATGGACGAGCAGCTGCGCAACCAGGACGCGGTGGCCGCGGCGGTCGCGGACCGGACCGGCCGGGACGCCGCCGACCTGGACGTGCGGTGCGCGGCGGCGGCGATCATCGCGGTCTCGATGACGGTGATGCGGCACTGGGTGGACGGCGGCGGCACCGAGGACCTCACCGCCCTGTACGACCGCCAGCTGACCACCTTGTTCGAGGGCCTGCGCCTGTGACCCCATCCCCGCCCGAGCGGCCGGTGCGCGCGGTCGACGCCCGCCTCACCAGCGCTGGCGGGCCTCCTCCGCCCATCCCGTGAGGCCGTCGAACTCGATCCAGGTGCCGTCGTCGGTGCGGGCGCGCCCGCCGAAGTGCCCGAAGCACTGGTGCGTCTCGCTGCCGACGACGCCGAGCTCGACCCGGGAGACCTTCTCGTGGAAGGGCCGGAACTCCACCTCGACGCGGTCGCCGAGGATCGCCCAGGGGCGGGTCCAGCCGGACCGGTCGTAGGTCCATTCCAGCTCGTCGCCGATCTTGTGCAGGCGGCCGTCGACGATGAGCGCGTTCTCGGTCAGGCCGGTGCCGGCGGTCCACTTGCCGCCCAGCTGGAGCGCGACGCCGGGGCCGGCGGCGGCCGCCCAGTTCCACGTCATCCGGTACGGCCACTTGCCGCGCCCGTGGTCGAGGACGGCGAACGACTCGTCGCCGCCGATGGCGTGCTCGCCGGACGGGAGGACCAGCCGCCCGTGCACGGGCCGGCCCACGTCCTTCACCGTGTACTGGAACCGGGTGTCGCTCCACGGGATCACGACGCCGAGCGACTCGTGGCCGTCCGGCAGCGGGATCTCCAGCTCGATCCGGACGCCGCGCGCGGCGGCGCGCAGCGAGGTGCCGCCGGGGCGCTGCCGGATGCCGACCGCCACTCCCCCGCCGCGGACGGCGGCCTCGCCCTCGCCGCTGCGGTCGGGGAACGCGGCGCCGCGCGCGAACGGGACCACCGCGTCCCTGGCGGTCTCCTCGCCGGTCTCGCGGTCGAGGACGTAGACGCCGTGCACGCCCGCGTAGTCCAGCGACGACGCGACGATCCCGATGATGTGCCGGGGCGTGACGACGCCCCAGTACTCCCAGCGCTTCGCGCGGCCCCAGCCGCGCAGGTCCGCGCGGTGCAGGGGGCGGCGCGTCCAGCCGACCGCCGCCGGGTTGAGGCGCCCGTCGGGGAGGCACAGGTCGACGGGCTCGGTGATCTCGCGCTCGGTCGGCATCCCGCGAGCCTAACGGCGCCGGCGCGCCCTCGTCCCGCCCCGCCGGGGGTCCGTCCCGGCGGGGGCGGGACGGGGCTCACCGGCGGTCAGGACTTGTCGACGTGGCCCGGGACCGGGTCGGAGGCGTGCGGACCGGGGATCACGGTGCCGCAGCCGCCGCAGGCCTGCTGGACCTGCTTCAGCAGCGTCATCTTGTTCGCGGTGAGATAGCCGATGTTCATGGTGACCGCGGCGTTGTCCGAAACCAGCACCGCGACGGCCGAAATGTTCGTCTTGGTGTAGTTTCCGTAGGCGGTCGCCTGGGCCGGGGTGCCGAACTCGGCATAGGTCATCTGTCCCGCCGCGTTCGGGAACAGCTCGCCCTTCTTCTCGTAGCAGCTGTATTCGCGGTAGAACGTCGTCTGCTTCGAGTACGGCGTGCCGATCGCGAACGTGCCGTCGTTCCATTCGCCGTAACCGCACGCCCGGTCGCCCTCGAGGGCGGTGTCGCCCAGCCCTTTGACCAGGTCGAACGTGAGCTTCTTGGGAGCCGCCTTGACCGGCGCGGCGCTCTTGGCCGTGCTCTTCGCCGTGCTCTTCGCCGCGGTGTGCGACGTCCCGCCGGAGCCCCCGCAGCCGGCGGCCAGGACCATGCTCACCCCCATGAGCCCCACCATCGTCCCCCAACGTGTGCCGGTTCCCCGCATGTCCGGACTTCCTCTCTGAACGGCCTTTACGCGAATGATGGGCAGTTCAATGACCCAGACGCCAGGGACTCTGGAACGGTTCAGCCCGGGACACGCGGCGCTTCAATAAGTCCATACCTTGGCCAGAGTTTCTTTAGTGCCGGACCGGCGAATCTCACAATGGTGATCACCGATTCACCCTGGAGCGCGTTCGACCACGACCGGATGCTGGACGCGCTGGCGGCACGGGAGAACTTCCCGGTCGCCGCGCGGCTGCTGCCCGCCCGGCACCGCGCCGACCTGCGGGCCGTCTACGGCTTCGCGCGGCTCGTCGACGACATCGGGGACGAGGCGCCGCCCGAGCAGCGCGCGGACCTGCTGGCCCTGGTCGACGACGACCTGGACCTGGTCTACAAGGGCGGGACGCCGAAGCTGCCGCAGCTGCGGCGGCTGGCCGGCACGGTGCACGCGCACGGGATCCCGGCCGAGCCGTTCCGGCGGCTGGTCGAGGCGAACCGGCAGGACCAGGTCGTCCACCGCTACGAGACGTTCGAGCAGCTGGTGGAGTACTGCGCGCTGTCGGCCGACCCCGTCGGCCGCGTCGTGCTGCACGTGTTCGGCGCCCAGGGCGCCGGGCTGGAGGGGGCGTCGGACCGGGTCTGCACGGCGCTGCAGATCATCGAGCACTGCCAGGACGTCGCGGAGGACCACCGCGCCGGGCGCGTGTACCTGCCCGCCGAGGACCTGCGCAGGTTCGGCTGCGAGGACGCCGACCTGGCCCGCCGGGCGACGCCGACGCGGCTGCGCGGCGTGCTGGCCCTGGAGGCCGGGCGCGCCCGCGACCTGCTGGACCGCGGCGCCGCGCCGCTGATGAGGGGACTGTCCGGATGGGCCCGGGTCGCCGTGGGCGGCTACGTGGCCGGCGGGAGGGCGGCGCTGAGGGCGCTGGCCGGGGCCCGCTACGACGTGCTCGCGCATCCGCCGCGTCCCCGCCGGGCCGCAGTGCTGGCCGGGTGGGCGCGCGCACTGGGAAGGGGCTGAGCGATGACGGTTTCAGAGACGTGTGAGCGTGCCGAAGAGGTCGCCGGGGCGTACCGGCACTGCGAGCGGGTGGTTCGCGAGGAGGCCCGCAACTTCTCCTACGGGATACGGCTGATGCCGCCGCCGAAGCGCCGCGCGATGAGCGCGATCTACGCGTTCGCGCGCGGCGTCGACGACATAGGGGACGGCCCGGAGCCGGCGTGCGTGCGGCTGGACCTGCTGGACCGGTCGCGGCAGCGGCTGCTCACCGTGCAGGAGGTGCTGCGGCGGCGCAGCGACGCGCGGGCGCTGGAGGGCCATCCGGTGCTGACGGCGCTGGCGGACGCGGCGGGCCGGTTCCCGATCCCCCTCGCCGCGTTCGACGAGCTGATCGACGGCTGCGAGAGCGACGTGCGCGGCGCCCGCTACGAGACGTTCGACGACCTGCTGCGCTACTGCCAGCAGGTCGCGGGCACGGTGGGCCGGCTGTCGCTCGGGGTGTTCGGGTCGGACGGCCGGCAGCGCGCCGAGGGCCTCGCGGACTCGCTGGGCGTCGCGCTGCAGCTCACCAACATCCTGCGGGACGTCCGCGAGGACCGGATGGCGGGGCGGGTGTACCTGCCCGCCGAGGACCTGGAGCAGTTCGGCTGCACGCTGGAGCTGGACGAGTCGGGCGTGTTCATCGACCCGCCGTGGCGGCTGCACAAGCTGATCGGCTTCCAGGCGGAGCGGGCCCGCGCCTGGTACGCGGAAGGGCTGCGGCTGCTGCCGCTGCTGGACCGGCGCAGCGCGGCGTGCACCGCCGCGATGGCGGGGATCTACCGACGGCTGCTGGAGAGCATCGCGGCGAACCCGGCGGCGGCGCTGAACTCGCGGGTCTCGCTGCCGACGTGGCAGAAGGCCGTGGTCGCTGCGCGCGCGCTCACGGGGGTGGAACGGTGAGCGTCGTCGTCGTCGGCGGCGGACTGGCCGGCATCAGCACCGCGATCGCCTTGCAGGAGACGGGCGTCCCGGTCACGCTGGTGGAGGCCCGCCCGTGGCTCGGCGGCGCGACCCACTCGTTCCGCCGCGACGAGCTGAGCGTCGACAACGGCCAGCACGTGTTCCTGCGCTGCTGCACCGCGTACCAGGGGCTGCTGCGGCGGCTCCGCGCCGAGCACCTGGTGCGGATGCAGGACCGGTTCGACGTCGCGGTGCTGCGGCCGGGCGCGCGGCCGGCGCGGCTGCGCAGGTCGCCGCTGCCGAGTCCGCTGCACCTGGTGCCGTCGCTGGCGCGGTACTCGCACCTGCCGGTCGCCGACCGGCTGCGGGCGGTGCGCGCGGCGGCGGGGCTCCAGCGGCTCGACCCCGACGACCCGGCGCTGGACCTGCTGTCGGCGGGCGCGTGGCTGGCCGAGCGCGGGCAGCGGCCGTGGGCGCGGGAGGCGCTGTGGGGCCTGTTCATCACCGCGGCGCTGAACGCGGAGGTGGGCGACGCCGCGCTCGGCCTGTCGGCGATGGTGTGCCGGCGGGCGCTGTTCGGGCGGCCGGACGCCGCCGACATCGGCGTCCCGACCGTCCCGCTGGGCGAGCTGCACGGCGGCCCGGCGCTGCGCCGGATCGCGGAGATGGGCGGCACCGTCCGGCTGAAGGCGAAGGTCGAGGCGGTGACCACCGACCCGAAGGTGGTGGTGGACGGCGTGCCGATCGCCGCGGACGCGGTGGTGCTCGCCGTCCCGCACGAGGCGGCGGCGCGGCTGCTGCCCGCCGAGGCGCTGCCGCAGCCGCTGCGCTGGCACGAGCTGGACGCGAGCCCGATCGTCAACGTGCACGTGGTGTACGACCGGCCGGTGCTGGACGAGCCGTTCGCCGCCGCGGTCGGCTCCCCCGTCCAGTGGATCTTCGACCGGTCGGGGGTGGCCGGGCTGCGCGACGGCCAGTACCTGGCGATCTCGCTGTCGGCGGCGGACCGCTGGATCGACCGGCCCACCGCGGCGCTGCGCGCGGAGTTCGTGCCGGAGCTGGCGCGGCTGCTGCCGGCGGCGCGCGGCGCCCGCGTCCGGGAGCTGTTCGTGACGCGCGAGCGGCGGGCGACGTTCCGGCAGCGGCCGGGCAGCCGGTCGCCGCGGCCGGGGGCGGCGACCCGCGCCCGCGGCCTGTTCCTGGCCGGCGCGTGGACCGACACGGGCTGGCCGGACACGATGGAGGGCGCGGTGCGCAGCGGCCTGACCGCCGCACGCCTGGTCCGCCGCCATCTGGAGGGGGTGAGGGACCGGTGACCGCCGCGTCCGCCACGGCTCACCCGACCCACCGCTGCTTCGAGAGGTGTGATCGATGACGGCCGTTCCGGTCTCGATGACCGATGTTCGCGGGCTGGTCGACGGGGCGCTGCGCGCCGCGGTGGGCCGGCTCGATCCCCGCACCTACCGGGTCGCGGCCTACCATCTCGGCTGGGCCGACGAGGAGGGCCGCCCGCTCGCGGCGCCCGCCGGGAAGGCGCTGCGCCCGGCGCTGGCGCTGCTGTCGGCGCGGGCGGCGGGCGCGCCGCCGGAGAGCGCGCTGCCCGGCGCGGTCGCGGTGGAGCTGACGCACGCGTTCTCGCTGCTCCACGACGACATCATGGACGGCGACCGGACCCGCCGGCACCGCCCGGCCGCGTGGACGGTGTTCGGGGAGCCCGCCGCGATCCTCGCGGGCGACGCGCTGCTCGCGCTCGCCCTGGAGGTGCTTCTGGAGGCCCCCGGGCAGGGCTCGGCGCGGGCGGCGCGCGCGCTGACCGTCGCGACGCGGCGGCTCATCGCGGGCCAGTCCCTCGACCTGGAGTTCGAGACGCGCCGGCAGGTCGGGCTGGAGGAGTGCACCGCGATGGCGGCGGACAAGACCGCCGCGCTGCTCGCCTGCTCCTGCGCGATCGGCGCGGTGCTGGACGGGGCCGCCGAGCCGCTGGCCGCCGCGCTGGAGGCGTTCGGCGCCGACCTCGGGCTGGCGTTCCAGCTGGTGGACGACCTGCTCGGCATCTGGGGCGACCCCGCCACGACCGGCAAGCCCGCGCTGTCGGACCTGCGGTCGCGGAAGATGTCGCTGCCGGTGGTGGCCGCGCTGAACTCCGGCACGCCGGAAGGGGCGCGGCTCGCCGAGCTGTACGCCCGGCCGCCGGACCCCGAGGGTCCGGACGAGGACGAGCTGGCCGAGGCCGCCGCGCTCGTCGACGCCGCCGGGGGCCGGGCCTGGGCCGAGGCCCGGGCCGACGAGCGGATCGCGAGCGCGACCGCGCACCTGGCGTCCGCCGCGCTGCCCGAGCCCGTCCGCGCCGAGTTCCTGCGCATCGCCGCCTTCGTCACCCGCCGGGACCACTGATGACAGCGACCGAACCGACCGAGACCAGCGCGTCCACCGTGCCCGCCGCGCCCAGCGCGCCCAGCGCGTCCGCCGGGACCCGCACGCCCGCCGAGGCGATGGCGGCCGCCCGCGACCACCTCCTGCGCCTCCAGGCGCCCGAGGGCTGGTGGAAGGGCGAGCTCCAGACCAACGTGACCATGGACGCCGAGGACCTGCTGCTCCGCGAGTTCCTCGGCATCCGCACCGCCGACGACACCCGCGAGGCGGCCCGCTGGATCCGCTCGCAGCAGGCCCCCGACGGCACCTGGGCCAACTTCCACGACGGGCCGCCGGACCTGTCCACGACCGTCGAGGCGTACGTCGCGCTGCGGCTCGCCGGCGACGAGCCGGACGCCCCGCACATGCGCCGCGCCGCCGCGTTCGTCCGCGGCGAGGGCGGCATCCCCGCCACCCGCGTCTTCACCCGCTTCTGGCTGGCGATGTTCGGGCACTGGTCCTGGGACGAGCTGCCGGCGCTGCCGCCGGAGATGGTGTTCCTGCCGCGCTGGTTCCCGCTGAACGTCTACGACTTCGCGTGCTGGGCGCGGCAGACGATCGTCCCGCTGACGGTCGTCGCGGCGAAGCGGCCCGTCCGGCCGCTGCCGTTCGAGCTGGAGGAGCTGCGGTCGGGGCGGCCCGTGCGGCGCGGGCGGCGCCTCGTCCCCGGCTGGGACGAGGCGTTCACCGCGCTCGACCGGGCGCTGCGCGTCTACGAGCGGCGTCCGCTGCCCGGCCTGCGGAAGGCGGCGCTGCGCCGCGCCGGCGAGTGGATCATCGCGCGGCAGGAGCCGGACGGGTCGTGGGGCGGCATCCAGCCGCCGTGGGTGTACTCGCTGCTCGCGCTGCACCTGCTCGGCCACGGCCTGGACCACCCGGTGGTGCGGCGCGGCCTGGACGGGCTGGAGCGCTTCACCATCCGGGACGCGAAGGGCCGCCGGCTGGAGGCGTGCCAGTCCCCCGTCTGGGACACCGTCCTGGCGATGAACGCGCTGGCCGACGCGGGCGTGCCCGCCGGCCACCCGGCCCTGGAGACGGCGGCCGAGTGGGTGCTCGGCGAGGAGGTGCAGGGGCCGGGCGACTGGTCGGTGCGCCGCCCCGACCTGCCGCCGGGCGGCTGGGCGTTCGAGTTCGACAACGACTACTACCCCGACACCGACGACACCGCCGAGGCCGTCCTCGCGCTCAGCCGGGTCGCCCACCCGAAGGCGGAGCCGGCGATCGAGCGCGGGGTCCGGTGGATGGCCGGGATGGTCTCCAGGGACGGCGGGTTCGGCGCGTTCGACGCCGACAACACCCGCGCGCTGTGCCGGCGGCTGCCGTTCTGCGACTTCGGCGAGGTCATCGACCCGCCGTCCGCCGACGTCACCGCGCACGTCGTGGAGGCGCTCAGCCACCGCGGGATGGCCGACTCCACGCTGGTGAAGCGGGCCGTCGTGTGGCTGCTGAAGGCGCAGGAGGACGACGGGTCCTGGTTCGGCCGGTGGGGCGCCAACCACGTCTACGGCACCGGGAGCGTGGTGCCCGCGCTCATCGCGGCGGGCGTCCGGCCCGGGAAGCCGGCGATCCGGCGGGCCGTCCGCTGGCTGGAGCGCCACCAGCGCGAGGACGGCGGCTGGGGCGAGGACCTGCGCTCCTACCGCGACCCGGAGTGGGTCGGGCACGGCGTCTCCACCGCCTCGCAGACCGCGTGGGCGCTGCTGGCGCTGCTCGCGGCCGGGGAGCGCGGCCGGACCGTCGAGCGGGGCGTGCGGTGGCTCACCGAGCACCAGCGCCCCGACGGCACGTGGGACGAGGACCACTTCACCGGCACCGGGTTCCCCGGCGACTTCTACATCAACTACCACCTGTACCGCCTGGTGTTCCCGCTGTCGGCGCTGGGCCGCTATGTGAAGGGGATCGGTTCCTAAATGGCCATGCCACTGCGCCAGAGCCTGCGCGTCGGCGGGTACGTCCTGCGGAACAAGCTGGCGGGGCGGAAGAAGTTCCCGCTGATCGTCGAGCTGGAGCCGCTGTTCGCCTGCAACCTGGCGTGCGCGGGCTGCGGCAAGATCCAGCATCCGGCGAGCGTGCTGAAGCAGCGGATGCCGGTCGAGCAGGCCGTCGCCGCGATCCGCGAGTGCGGCGCGCCGATGGTGTCGATCGCCGGCGGCGAGCCGCTGATGCACCCGCAGATCGGCGAGCTGGTGCGCGAGCTGATCCGGATGAAGCGGTACGTGTTCCTGTGCACGAACGCCGCGCTGATCCCGCGGAAGATCGACGACTTCGAGCCGTCCCGGTTCTTCGCGTGGGCGGTGCACATCGACGGGCTCCGCGAACGGCACGACGCGTCGGTCTGCAAGGAGGGCGTGTTCGACGAGGCGGTCGCGGCGATCCGGATGTGCCAGGAGCGCGGGTTCCGGGTCACGACGAACACCACCGTGTTCAACACCGACACCCCGCAGACCGTCATCGACGTGCTGAACTACCTCAACGACGACCTGCGCGTCGACCAGATGATGATCTCGCCGGCGTACGCCTACGAGAAGGCGCCCGACCAGGAGCACTTCCTCGGCGTGCAGGAGACCCGGGCGCTGTTCCAGAAGGCGTTCGCGGACGGCAACCGCAAGCGCTGGCGGTTCAACCACTCGCCGCTGTTCCTGGACTTCCTCGAAGGCAAGGTCGACTTCCCGTGCACGGCGTGGGCGATCCCGTCGTACTCGCTGAAGGGCTGGCAGCGCCCCTGCTACCTGATGGACGACGGCTACGCCGAGACGTACCGGGAGCTGCTGGAGGAGACCGACTGGGACTCCTACGGCCGGGGACGCGACGACCGCTGCGCCAACTGCATGGCGCACTGCGGCTACGAGCCGACCGCCGTGTTCGCGACGATGGGCTCGCTGAAGGAGTCGCTCCGCGCGGTGCGCAGCATCTGATCATCGGCGGGCGACCGGCCGCGTGTGGTCGGCGGGGGGCGCTCACTCGTCCCGCAGCTCGCGGATGACGTCGCGGACGGCGGCGGCCAGCGCGCCGGCGTCGTCCACCAGCCCGGTGTCCGCGCAGAAGCCGAAGCACAGCTCGCGGTCGACGCCCAGGGCGGCGACCGCGAGCGGCGCGCCGGGCGCGAGCGGGACGACCGGGTACACGCCGGTCACCGGGACGCCGGTCAGCAGCATCCGCTCGCCGCTGGCCGGCAGGCTCGACACGATCCCCTGCAGGAACCGGCCGCCGTAGACGGCCCGCGCGAACCGCGCGTGCAGCGGCACCGGCATGAGCCGCCCCGCCCGCCGCATCACGAACCACGCGGCGAGCGCGCGGGTCCCGGACCGCAGCACGCGGCTGCGCCGGGCGATCTCCGCGAGCCGCTCGCGCTCCGGCATCGCGCCGATCGGCAGGTCCACCATGACGGCGGTGGTGTGGTTGCCCTCCATGCCCTGGCCGGGCGACCGCATCATCAGCGGCACCGCGACGCGGCACTCCCCCGCCGGCCTTCCCGGCGGGAACCGGACGGTCCGCTGCAGGGCGCCCGCGACCGCGCACATCACGACGTCCGAGACGCGGGTGCCGTGCCGCCGCGCGATCTCGCGGGGCTCGTCGAGCGGGATCCGCAGGGTGCCGAAGCGGCGCCCGGCCGTCCCGGCGGACGGCAGCCGCGCGGGCGGCGCGGCGCCGACCCCGCTGTCCACGGCGAGCTGCGCGAGGCCGAGGGCGCCGGCGAGCGCCTCGCGGACGCGGCGGCGCGGCGGCGCCGCCGGTTCGCGTCCGGTGGCCGGGCCGGGCGCGGCGGGCTCCATCAGCGAGACGGCCTGCGCGACGACGCCGACGCCGTCCGCGACGACGTGGTGCATCAGGAACACGAGCGTGGTGCGGCCGGGCGCGGCCCCGTTGACCAGGATCATCCGCCACAGCGGCCGGTCGCGGGGCAGCGGCTCGGCCTGGATCTCGGCGATCATCGCGCGGAGGCCGTCCATGCCGTCGACGTCGCGCTCGGCGACGTGCCACGACCAGTCGATGGCGGGGTGGTCGCGCCAGACCGGCCGCCGCCACCGCCCGCCGCCCGCGAGCCGCTGCCGGAACCGCGGGAGCCGGTCGAGCCGGTCGCCGATCAGCCGGACCAGGTCGAGCCGGCCGAGGGCGCGGCGGGAGGTGTCGAGCATGATGACGCCGCCCGCGTGCTGCGGCGCGGCGGCGCTCTCCACCGCGAGGAAGAACGCGTCCTGCGCCGGGACGCGCTCCTCCGCCGCGGGGCGGGCCGCCAGCCGGTCGGCGGTGACCACCGACAGCGCCACCAGCGGCACCGCCGCGACCGCGTCCAGCACGTAGTGGTTGGCCGTCGCGACGATGACGTAGGCGGTGACCGCGATGTGCGCGCCGTTCAGCGCGCGCGCCGGGCGCGGTGCCCTCGCCCGCGCGAGCTCCACACCGGCCCATAACGCCCATGCCATGTGCAGGGAAGGGACGGCCGCGAACCGGTCCGCGTGCTCGATCACCGGCGAGCCCCACGACCCCCAGGTCCGGCCGAGCCGGACGGTGTCGACGAAGCCGAGGCCGCCCAGGAACCGCGGCGGCATCACCGGGAACAGCGCGAAGCAGGCGATGGCGCCGACGTTCAGCGTCACGAACGCGTTGCGCGCCGTCCGGTACCGCCCGGGGTGCCGCACGTACAGCCAGACCAGCACCGCGAGCGTGGCCGCGATGTAGGTGGTCGCGTACTCGTAGTCGGCCAGGACGCGCAGGACGGGCCGTCCGGCGAGCCAGCCGTTGAGGGCCCGCTCGACGTCGAGGTGCAGGGTCCGCTCCAGGGCGAGCACGCTCTGCCCGCGCAGGCGGGACGCGTGCTCCCTGGCCTGCTCCGGCAGCATCGCCACCAGGGAGTACAGCCCGAACAGCGCCAGCCCGAGCAGGATCTCGCCGCTCGCCCGCCCCCGCGTCGCGGCGCCGTCCCGGGCGAGGACCGCGTCCCGCGCGGTCACCGCATCCTGAGTCCCCATCGTCCCCCCGCCCGGCTGTTACCCAGCATTTCCGCCGGTCAGACGGCCATGACCGGAATAGATGATCATGTCCGGGATGTCGGCGCGATCCGGCCGGGAGGCGGGCGCGATCCGGCCGGGAGACCGGCGCGGCGAATCCGGGAACCATCTGGCACAGCGAGCCGTCTTCGATATATCGTTGTCGTATCGCGAAGGATCAAAGAGAGATCTCAGAAGGAAGGTGCAGAACATGGGAGCGGCACACGCGCACGGCGGACCCGACTGGCGCTGGGCGTTCGCTGCGGCGGCGCTCGGAGCGAAGGCCGCGCACGCGGCGTCCCGGCACGGCCCGCACGCGCACGGCCCCGGGCCCCGGGGCGAGTTCCCCGGCTTCGGCCCGATGTTCGGCGGCGGGCCCGGCCCCTGGGGGCCGCCCGGCGGGTTCGGGCCCGGCCGGGCGCCGTGGGCGCGCGGGCGCGGCCCCTGGGGGCGGGGGCCCAAGGCGCGCAAGGGCAACGTCCGCGCGGCGATCCTCGTCCTGCTGGCCGAGGAGCCCCGCAACGGCTACCAGATCATCCAGGAGATCAACGAGCGCAGCGGCGGCGCCTGGAAGCCCAGCCCCGGCGCGGTCTACCCGGCGCTGCAGCAGCTCGCCGACGAGGGGCTCATCGCGGGCGAGGAGGGCGGCGGCCGCCGCACCTTCCACCTGACCGACGAGGGCCGCGCGTACGTCGAGGAGAACGCCGAGCGGCTCGCCGAGCCGTGGGCGGAGATGACGCCCGAGTTCGGCGAGGGCGTCCCCGAGCTGTTCAAGCAGGCCGCGCAGACGGGGGCCGCGGTCATGCAGATCGTCCATTCCGGCTCGCCGGACCAGGTCGCGCAGGCCCGGGACGTCCTGTCGGAGGCGCGCCGGAACCTGTACCGGATCCTGGCCGACGACGACCCCGCCGGCGACGACGCGGGCCCGACGGCCGCCGACGACGAGGAGTAGACCGGTGACGCGCCCGGACGACATCCGCATCGGCGACGCCGAGCGGGACGCCGTGATGGTCGCCCTGCACGACCACTTCGCGGCGGGGCGGCTCGACCGCGGTGAACTCGACGAGCGGCTGGACGCCGTGCTGGCCGCCAAGACGCACGGCGACCTGCGCGCGCTCGTCCGCGACCTGCCCGCGCCGAACGGCCTGCCCGAACCGGAACGGCCCGCGGCGGCCTTCGGCGCGGTCCCGTGGGACCTCGGCCCCGCGCTCGCGTTCGGCGGCCCGGGGCGGCCCCTGAACCGCCACCACCGGCACATGGCGCACGCCCACCGGCATATGGCGCACTACCGGCACGGCCCGCGCTTCCCGGCGTTCCCGCTGATGATCGCCGTGTTCTTCGCGGTCGCGTTCACGGTGGGCGTCGGCACGGCGGCGCTGGCCGTGCTGCACGTCGCGCTGGTGATCTGGCTGGTGCGCGCGGTGATGCTGCTGGTCGGCGCCCGCCGGTCGCGCCGCCGCCTCAACCCCGGCGCCTGAGCCGGGGACGGACCGCCCGCTCCGGCGGGCGGGCAGGCCGGCCTGGGTGCGGTCCCCGCAGCCGGGCCGGCGCCATTCCGGCGCTAGGCGGCGGGGCGTTCCGGCGCTAGGCGGCGGGGCGTTCCGGCGCTAGGCGGCGGGGCGTTCCGGCGGGAGCGCGCAGCGGGACGGGACGGCCTCGCGGAGCGCCCCGAGCGCGCGGGCGATCAGCGGGTTCGCGCGGCTGCCCCGCCGGACGCAGGTCAGCACCTGCCGCATCGGGACGGCGTCGCCGGACAGCGGGACGCGCACGACCGGCTGGTCGGCGGGCCCGTCCGCCAGCCGCGGGACCAGCGACACCCCGAGCCCGTTGCCGACCAGCGCCCAGATCACCGACCAGGTGGTGGCGTTGTGCGCGATCCGGGGCGTGAAGCCGGCGGCCGCGCAGTAGGCCATGACCTGCTGGTGGTGGGCGCAGCCCTCGGGCTGCACGCTGATCCACGCCTCGGCCGCCGCGTCCTCCAGCCGGACGCCGCGGCGGCCCGCGAGCGGGTGCCCGGCCGGGACGATCAGGTCGAGCGCCTCCGCCATCAGCGGTTCGCGGTCGAAGCGCGGATCGCCGGGCGGCGGCGCGTCCGCGGTGGGCTCGATGACCGCGACGTCGGTCTCGCCCGCCGCGAGCAGGCCCATGGCCACGTCGGTGTCGCACTCGCGGATCTCGATCGTCAGCGCCGGGTCGGCGCGCAGCAGCGCGCCGGCCGCCGGCGCGACCAGGCCGCCGACCGCCGTGGTGAACCCGCACATGCGCAGCGGCCCGGCGGCGCCCGCGCGGTGCGACTCCAGGTCGGCGAGCGCCTCCTCCCAGCGGGCGAGCATGGCGTCGGCGTGCTCGATGAGCAGGTGCGCGGCCGGGGTGAGCCGCACGCGGCGGCCCTGCGGTTCCAGCAGCGGGACCTTGAGCTCGCGCGCCAGTTCGCGCAGGTGGTGGGAGACGGCGGACGGGGTGAGGTGCAGCGCGTCCGCCGCCGCGGTGACCGTCCCGTACTGGTGGACGAGCCGGAGCATGTGCAGCCGCCGCAGGTCGATCATGCAATCATTTTGCACATATGATCGCGGAAATGTGAAATGGACGGCAACGTTCGAGTCTGTGCAGACTGCCCTCATGACACAGCGAGGCAGGATCCTTTCCCGGCATCTCACCAGTGACGGCGTCGTCGTGTGGAGCCGCTGCTCCTGCGGGCGGCTGCGGATGGACCTCGTCCCGGCGGCGGGCGGGGCCCGGCTGGGCGCCGGGCCGTGCCCGCACCGGGACGGTGGTCAGGCATCGAGCGTCAGCTCGTAGTGCAGCGTCTTGTAGTGCTTCATCCGATGGACGAGCGGGACGGCGAAGCCCTGCTGGAAGCGGTGCTTGCGCGCCAGCATCCGGCGGATGGGCTTCGCCTCCTCCTCGCTGAGCAGCCGGACGCGGCCGTGCACAGCGGGGCCGGTGACCTTGCCGCGGTAGGTGCTCGGCGCCACCTCGACCTCGGGGTTGCGGGCCATCCGCTTGGCCTTGTACGCCTTGTCGTAGGTGCGGAAGTAGGCGTGGTCGCCGCGGACGACGATGTTCACCGGCGTCCCGACCGGCGTGCCGTCCTTGCGGTAGGTGGTCAGCAGGACGGTGCGCTGGCGCGCCAGCCCGTCGAGCGTCTCGCGGATGTTCGTGGTGTCCATTGCGGGCCTCCCTTGTTCTCGCTCCTGCCCAGGAGACGTGAGGGAGACCCGCGGACGTGACATCAGGCCGGGCGGAGCTCCGCGGCCTCGGCGGCGAGACCGCGGATCCGGTCCCAGTCCCCCGCGCGGACGGCGTCGGACGGGGTCAGCCAGGTGCCGCCGACGCAGCCGACGTTCGGCAGCGCGAGGTACTCGGCGGCGTTGCCGGGCCGGATCCCGCCCGTCGGGCAGAACGTGATCTGCGGCAGCGGCCCGCCGAGCGCCTTCAGGTAGGGGACGCCGCCCGCCGGCTCGGCGGGGAAGAACTTCATCGCGGTGACGCCCTCCTCCAGCAGCGCCATCGCCTCGGACGCGCTGGACACGCCCGGCAGGAACGGCAGGCCGGTGTCCGCCATCGCGGCGCGCAGCCGGGGCGTGCAGCCGGGGCTGACGAGGAACCGCGCCCCCGCCTTCAGTGACCGCTCGGCGTCCCGCGCGGTGACGACCGTGCCCGCGCCGACGACGGCGTCCGGCACCTCGGCGGCGATCCGCTCGATCGACTCGGCGGCGGCGGGCGTGCGCAGCGTCACCTCGATCGCGGGGAGGCCGCCCTCGACCAGGGCGCGGGCCAGCGGGACCGCGTGGTCGGCGTCGTCCAGGACGACGACCGGGACGACGGGCGCCAGCCCGAACAGCTCTTCGGTGTTCACACGTGCTCCAGGGTCTCCATGGCGGCCGGGGTCTGCGCCAGCCGGACGGCGGCGCCGACGAGGGCCGGGCCGGGGTGGACGATCAGCAAGGTCGGGATGGGGCGCAGGTAGTCCTCGACGGGCGGCTTCGCCTCGAAGCGGGCGCGGAAGTCGCTGCGGCGCAGCTCGTCGGCGATGCGCGGCAGGATGCCGCCGCCGAGGTGGACGCCGCCGCGGGCGCCGAGGGTCAGCGCGACGTTCCCGGCGAGCGAGCCGAGGAGCGCGCAGAACATCGCGACGGCCTCCGCGCACAGGGGGTCGCCGTCGTGCGCGCAGATCCGCGCCGGGTCCAGCGGCTCGACCTTCACACCGTCGAGTATCGCCAGGTAGCGGTGGATGCGCGCCAGGCCCGTCCCGGACAGCAGGGACTCGGCGCGGGCCGTGCCGTGCTCGGCGCGCAGCAGCCGCGCGACCGCCAGCTCCCGGTCGGTGGCGGCGGGGACGTCCACCTGGCCGCCCTCGCCGGGCAGCGGCACCCACCCGGCGGGCGTCGGGACGAGACCGGCGACGCCGAGCCCGGTCCCCGGGCCGAGCACCGCGAGCGGCGCGGGCCCGGCGGCGCCGTCGGCGGCGGGGCCGATCGGGACCAGGTCGTCCGGCCCCAGGCGGGGCAGCGCGAGGGCGAGCGCCTCGAAGTCGTTGAGGATCTCCAGGTGCGGGACGCCGAGGTGCTCGCGCACCCCCTCCGCGGTGCCCTTCGGCCAGCCCGCGTTGGTCAGGTGGTAGGTCCCGCCGGTGACGGGGCCCGCCACCGCCAGGCACGCGGCCGCCGGGCGGACGTCCGGGGCGTACCGGTCGAGATAGGCGGCCGCGGCCTCGGCCAGCCCCGCGTGGTCGCGGGTCGGCAGCGACTCCACCCGCTCCGGGGCGCCGTCCGGGCCGTCGACGAGGGCGAAGCGGGCGTTCGTCCCGCCGACGTCGGCGACCAGCCACACCGTCTCCGCTCCATTACTCACGCGAACACCCCCGCGCCCAGCTCGGCCGCGCCGACGGACCGGCGGAACACGTCGAACAGCTCCCGGCCGGTACCCGTCCACTCCTCGGCGGACGGCGCCGCGCCGCCGGGGATGCGGGCGTCGAACTCCTCGTCCGGGACGAGGACCTCCAGCAGCCCCTTGTCGGCGTCCAGCCGGACGACGTCGCCGTCGCGGACGCGGGCGAGCGGGCCGCCTGCCGCCGCCTCCGGCGACACGTGGATCGCGGCGGGCACCGCCCCCGAGGCGCCCGACATGCGTCCGTCCGTGACCAGCGCGACCCGGAACCCGCGGTCCTGGAGCACCGACAGCGGCGGGGTGAGGCGGTGCAGCTCCGGCATGCCGTTGGCGCGCGGGCCCTGGTGCCGGACGACCGCGACGACGTCCCGGTCCAGCTCGCCGGCGGCGAACGCCTCCTGCAGCGCCTCCTGCGACTCGAACACCCGGGCGGGCGCCTCGACCGTGCGGTGCTCCGGCCGCACCGCCGACACCTTGATCACGGCGCGGCCCAGGTTCCCGGACACGGTGTGCAGGCCGCCGTGGGTGTCGAACGGCTCGTCGGCGGGGCGCAGGACGTCCGGGTCGCCGGACTCGGCGGGCGCGTCCCGCCACACCACCTTGCCGCCTTCCAGGTGCGGCGTCCTGCGGTACGCGGCGAGGGTGGCGCCGCCGACCGTCCGCGCGTCCTCGTGCAGCAGCCCGGCGTCGATCAGCTCGCCGATGAGGAACGCCGTGCCGCCGGCCGCGTGGAAGTGGTTCACGTCGGCGGTCCCGTTCGGGTAGAGCCGGGTGAGCAGCGGCGTCACCTTCGACAGCTCGTCGAAGTCGTCCCAGGTCAGCTCGATGCCCGCGGCGGCGGCCATGGCGACCAGGTGCAGCGTGTGGTTGGTGGAGCCGCCGGTCGCGAGCAGCGCGACGATCGCGTTGGCGAACGCCCGCTCGTCCAGCAGCTCGCCGATCGGGGTGTACTCGTCCGCGAGGTCGGTCAGCTTCAGCACCCGGCGCCCGGCCGCCTCGGTCAGCCCGTCGCGCAGCGGGGTCCCCGGCGGGACGAAGCTGGCGCCCGGCAGGTGCAGGCCCATGACCTCCATGAGCAGCTGGTTGGAGTTGGCCGTCCCGTAGAAGGTGCAGGTGCCGGGCGAGTGGTAGGACGCGGCCTCCGCGGCGAGCAGCTCGTCCCGCCCGATCTCCCCCGCCGCGTACCGCTTGCGGACCTTCGCCTTCTGCGCGTTCGGCAGCCCGGACGCCATCGGCCCGGCCGGCACCAGGATCACCGGCAGGTGCCCGAACGACAGCGCCCCGATCACCAGGCCCGGGACGATCTTGTCGCAGACCCCGAGCAGCAGCGCGCCGTCGAACATGTCGTGCGACAGCGCCACCGCCGTCGCCATCGCCACCACGTCCCGGCTGAACAGCGACAGCTCCATGCCCGCCCGGCCCTGCGTGATGCCGTCGCACATCGCCGGCACGCCGCCCGCGAACTGCGCGGTGCCGCCCGCCTGGCGGATCGCGGCCTTCAGGATGTCGGGGTAGTCCTTCAACGGCTGGTGCGCGGAGAGCATGTCGTTGTACGCCGACACGATCGCGATGTTCGGCGTGACGTTCCCGCGCAGCCACAGCTTGTCCTGGACGCCGCAGGCCGCGAACCCGTGCGCGAGGTTGGCGCACCCCATGCCGGTGCGCGCCGGGCCCTGCGTGCGGGCGGCGGCGATGCGGTCGAGGTAGGCGGTGCGCCGGGCGGCGCTCCGCTCGGCGATCCGCTGTGTGACACGTTCCAGGGCAGGGTGCAAGGCCATCGCGAGCTCCAGACCAGGGGGATCGGTAGATCGCCAAACTATCGAGACATAGGTCACGCATACAAGCCGACTTATGAACTTCAACTAACAAAAGTCCGTCAGTTCGGCTAACTGGACGTACGGAAGACGGCCGTGCTTGACTGACCGGATGCCGCGCCCCGTGTCCCGCCCGTGCACGACCGGCGACGTCCTGCGCCTCATCCGCGAGGACGGCGTCGCCACCCGCGCCGACCTGGGCCGCGTCACCGGCCTCTCCCGGCCCGCCGTCGCGTCCCGCGTCGCCGAGCTGATCGCCCGCGGCCTCGTCGTCGAGCGCGCCGACGGCCCGTCCACCGGCGGGCGGCCCCCGGCCCGCCTCGCGTTCAACGCCGCCGGCGGCGCCGTGCTCGTCGCCAACCTCGGCCAGTCCCGCGGCCAGCTCGCCGTCTGCGACCTCGCGGGCCGCGTCCTCGCCCGGTCCGACGCGCCGCCCGCCGACGTCACCGCGGGCAAGACGCTGCCGCGCCTCCTCGACCAGTGGAGCGAGCTGCTCGCCGATTCCGGCATCGACCCGGCGTCGATCCGGGGCGTGGGCCTCGGCGTCCCCGACGCCGTCGAGCACGTCGCCGGACGCTGGGACCGCGTCGAGGTCAGCCCGCCCGTCCTGGAGCGCTTCGGGGTCCCCGCCCACCTCGACAACGAGGTCAACACCGCCGCGCTCGGCGAGCACCAGGCCCACCCCGGCGTCCGGGACCTGCTGTTCGTCAAGGTGTCCACCGGCATCGGCGCGGGCGTCATCGCGGGCGGCGCCATCCAGCGCGGCGCGCTCGGCGCGGCCGGCGAGATCGGCCACGTCCCCGTCCCGGCCGCCGGCGACGCGCCGTGCCGCTGCGGCAACACCGGATGCGTCGAGGCCGTCGCGGGCGGCACCGCCCTGCTGGCCCGCTCGTCCGCCGCCGACCTGCCCGCCCTCGCCGCCATGGCCCGCGCCGGCGACCCCGCCACCGTCGCGCTGCTGCGCGAGGCGGGCCGCCGCATCGGCGAGGTCGTCGCCACCGCCGTGAACCTGCTCAACCCCGCCGTCGTCGTCCTCGGCGGCGACCTCGTCGGCGCCGACGAGCCCCTCATCGCGGGCCTGCGCGAGGTCGTCTACCAGCGCTCGACCGTCCTCGCGACGCGCAGCCTGCGGATCGAGCCGAGCCGCCTCGGCGAGAGCGCCGG
Source organism: Spirillospora sp. NPDC000708 (assembly GCF_040299565.1). Lineage (NCBI taxonomy): Bacteria > Bacillati > Actinomycetota > Actinomycetes > Streptosporangiales > Thermomonosporaceae > Spirillospora > Spirillospora sp. NPDC000708. Next base: position 23,971 of record NZ_JBEPCJ010000087.1, on the reverse strand, counting down.
CCTCACCGGCTGCGCCGCCATGGTCCTCGACAACATCCTCGCGCCCGGGGCCGTCGACGCCCTGTGACCCGCGCCCTCACCGGCCGGCGCCGTCAGCGCCCCGTGGGGGCGAGGTCGTCGGCGACGCGGCCGTCCGCGACGGTGAGCCGGCGGGTGGTGCGGACGGCCTGGAGCATCCGGCGGTCGTGCGTGACCAGCAGCAGCGTGCCCGGGTAGGACTCCAGCGCGGATTCGAGCTGCTCGATCGCCGGCAGGTCCAGGTGGTTGGTCGGCTCGTCCAGCACCAGCAGGTTGACGCCCTTGCCCTGGAGCAGGGCCAGCGCGGCCCGGGTCCGCTCGCCGGGCGACAGCGTGCCCGCCGGGCGCAGGACGTGGCCGGCGCGCAGCCCGAACTTGGCCAGCAGGGTCCGGGCGGGCTCCGGCTCCAGCCCGGACGCGGCGGCGAACGCGTCCAGCAGCGGCTCGTCCCCGAGGAACAGGCCGCGCGCCTGGTCGACCTCGCCGACGACCACGCCGGGGCCGAGCGCCGCGTCGCCCTCGTCCGGGACGATCCGGCCGAGCAGCGCGCCCAGCAGCGTGCTCTTGCCCGCGCCGTTCGCCCCGGTGATCGCGACCCGGTCGGCCCAGCCGATCTCCAGGTCCACCGGGCCCAGCGTGAACGCGCCGCGCCGCACGACCGCGCCGCGCAGCGTCGCCACCACCGCCCCGGATCGGGGCGCGGCGGCGATCTCCATCCGCAGCTCCCACTCCTTGCGGGGCTCGTCGACGACGTCGAGGCGCTCGATGGCCCGCTCGGTCTGCCGCGCCTTCGCCGCCTGCTTCTCGCTCGCCTCCGACCGGAACTTGCGCCCGATCTTGTCGTTGTCGGTGGCCTTGCGGCGCGCGTTGCGGACGCCCTTGTCCATCCAGGACCGCTGCATCCGGCCGCGCTCCTGCAGCGCGGAGAGCTTCCCGGCGTACTCGTCGTACTCCGCCCGCGCGTGCCGCCGGGCGACCTCGCGTTCGGCCAGGTAGGCGTCGTATCCGCCGCCGTACAGGTTGATCTGCCGCTGGGCGAGGTCCAGTTCCAGGACGGACGTCACCGTCCGGGCGAGGAACTCGCGGTCATGGCTGACGACCACGGTCCCGGCGCGCAGGCCGGTGACGAAGCGCTCCAGCCGGTCCAGGCCGTCCAGGTCGAGGTCGTTGGTCGGCTCGTCCAGCAGGAACACGTCGTACCGGCTGAGCAGCAGCGACGCCAGCCCCGCGCGGGCGGCCTGCCCGCCCGACAGCGCCGTCATCGCCTGGTCGAGCCCCACCCCGAGGCCGAGGTCCGCCGCGACCTCCCCGGCCCGGTCCTCCAGGTCGGCGCCGCCGAGGGCGAGCCAGCGCTCCAGGGCCGCCGCGTAGGCGTCGTCGGCGCCCGCGCGGCCCTCCACGAGGCCCTCGGTCGCCGCGTCGAGGTCGGCCTGCGCCCGCGCCACCCCGGTCCGGCGCGCGAGGAACCCGGCGACGGTCTCGTCCGGCCGCCGCTCCGGCTCCTGCGGCAGGTACCCGACGGACGCCGACGCCGGGCTGAGCCGGACGGTGCCCGCCTCGGGCGTCCCGAGCCCGGCAAGCAGCCGCAGCAGCGTCGACTTCCCCGCCCCGTTGCCGCCGACCAGCCCGACGACGTCGCCGGGCGCGACGACGAGATCGAGTCCGCCGAACAGGGCCCGGTCCCCGTGCCCGGCCGCGAGATCCTTGACGACGAGAGTGGCGCTCATAGACCCCCAACGCTATCCGCCCCGGGCACCCGGCCGGCCGGGCCCCGGCGGCCCGTCGCAGGACGTGACGGCCCGGAATCGTTGATCGCCAGGAGTCATCCGGTCCGTCCCGGTCGTTGGGGTGGACATGAACCCGGTTTACCTGCAGACCGAAAGAGCATGGCCCCCCGATGGCACGGCCGCCTCCCCCGCGCCGGCGGAGATCCGGTCGTTCACGGAGAGTGACCGCCCCGAGCTGCTCGCCCTGTTCGCCCGCGCCCGCGAGGACTCCCCGTCCGCGTCCCTGTGGGGCCATGAGGAGTCCGAGGCGGACATCTACCTCACCCCCTACATGGACCTGGAGCCGGAGTCCCTCTTCGTCGCCGAGTCCGGGGGACGGCTCGTCGGCTGCCTCACCGGGTGCCGCGACTCGTCCCGCCTCCCCAGCGAGGAGGCGCGCATGCTGGAGGCCATCCGGACGCACCGCCTCATGCTGCGCCCCCGCCTCGCGGCCTTCTTCGCGCGCAGCACCGGGGACCTGCTGTGGGGCGCGGCTCACCGCCGCCCCAGGGCCGCGGCCTTCGAGGACCCCCGGTGGCCCGCGCACCTGCACATCAACCTCGTCCCCGAGGCGCGCGGCACCGGAGCCGCCGAGAACCTCATGACCGCCTGGTTCGACCGCCTCAGGTCCACCGGCTCTCCCGGCTGCCACCTGCAGACCCTGTGCGAGAACACCCGCGCGCTCTCGTTCTTCCGGCGCATGGGCTTCACCGAGCACGGCCCGGCCCGCCCCGTCCCCGGCCTCAGGTACCGCGGGCGGCGCCTCCACCAGCGGACGATGATCTGGACGCCCTGACGCCCTGACGCGGGCTCAGCCCACGATCAGCAGCGGGCCGCGCACCGTCCCGCCGTCCTCCGACGTCCACTCCCCCGCGACGTACCCGGCCGCGCCCGCCGCATCGGCGTCCGGCCGCAGCACCCGGAGCACCCGCACGGCGGGCCTCCCCGGGAACCGGAGCTCGGTCCCGTCCGGCCCGTTCACGACGGCCGCCGGCCCGCCGGGGAACGGCTCTCCGCTGTAGCGGCTCTCGACCGTCTCGTTCGGCATATCGGACACGCTCTGGTCCTGCGGCACCGCGCGGCCCTCGATCAGCGCGAGCAACTGCGCCTGCAACACCGGGTCGTGGACCCCGTCGTAGATCCACCGCCGCCCCAGCACACCGTGCTCGGACGTCCCGATGAGGGCGTCCTCGGCGCCGTCGAGCGGCGCCCCCCGGTAGGACATCGGCACGAGGTGGGCGTGCCCGCCCTCCGCGACGACCATGAACTCGATGCCGACCTCGCCGGCGGGGTCGTCGAGCCGGAACCCGCCGGCCTTCCGCAGCTCGCCCCCGCTCCCCGCGTACCACGGCTGCTCCGGCAGCCAGCCCGCGAGAAGCTCCAGCTTCCCGGGCGTCATCGTGGTGTCGTAAACGACCGCCATGCCTCTCCCGCCGTCTCGCCCAGCGCCGATCGAGGCCACGCTACAGCGGCCCTGCTTCGGTACGGCCAGGGGAACCGCTGATCATCACTTGAACAACCCCGGAACCGCGCCCGGCATGCACCGGACCGGGCAGGGCAGATCATCAGCGGCTTTGTCGGATGATCAACCGCGAGTCCCTGCCATGGACCGCTCAATCATGAACCGGGGGAGACCTGAGCGATGTCACGCCTCGCACTCGTGGCCCTGGCGGTCGCCGGCGTCCTGACCGCCGCGATCACCGGGCCGCTGCGCCCCTCGTCACAGCCCGTCCGGGCGGCGTCCTCGCCGCCGCCTCCGGCGGGCGCCAAGAACGGCGAGGCGTGGGCGTGGACGCAGCTGGTCAACGGCGCTTCGCACACGACCGAGATCCGGTTCGCCACCACCGAGCAGCCCTCCGGCCAGTGCCCCACCGCGCAGTACAAGCAGGGCGGCCAGATCCGCACCGCGCCGATGCGGAAGGTGAGCGACCCCTACACCCCGGGCGGGCTCCAGCAGTTCCCCACCACGCTCTGCACGCTGCAGGTCCCCGACGGGGCGACCGGCGCGCTGATCGAGCCGAGTACCACCAGCGCGGCGACCGTCCACCCCGGCAACCTCCAGCTCCCCCTGCCGGACTGGCCCGTCAGCGGCCGCCCCCGCCGGGTCGCCGTGATCGGCGACGCCGGCTGCGAGGTCGTCTCCCCGGTGTCCGGGGCCGCCGCGAACCAGGACTGCCTGAAAGCCTGGCCCCTGCACACCCTCGCGACGCACGCCGCCGCCCAGTCCCGGCCGGACCTCGTCGTCCATGTCGGCGACTACGTCTACCGCGAGCAGCCGCAGGCCGCGAACGACGCGTCCCCGGGCTGCGACACCAAGGGGCAGGCGGCCGACTGGGGCTGCCTCGTCAAGGACTTCCTGCGCCCCGCCGAACCCCTCCTCGGGGAGGCGCCGTTCGTCTTCGCGCGGGGCAACCACGAGGTCTGCACGCCGGGGAAGGTGGGGCGGGGCGCCGAATGGTTCCGTTACCTCGCCACCACCCCGCAGAAGGACAACGAGTGCTACACGCTGCCCCAGACCCAGGTCGAACCGCAGCAGATCAACGCGGGAACGCTGCACTTCGTCCTGTTCGACTCGTCCGCGGCCGACGATGGGACCCAGCCAGACAAGACCCAGGCGGCCCTCTACGCGAAATGGTTCGACGAGGTGAACACCCTGGCCGCCAACCACCCGGCGCACGACTACTTCCTGATCACCCACAAACCCCTGTGGACGGTCAAGCAGGCCTCGTCCACCGCCGTGACGTGGACGAACCCGACGCTCGCGAGCGGCCTCACCCATTCTGTGAAGAAGGCGCTGGCGCCCAACGTCCGCCTGGTGCTCTCCGGCCACCTGCACCTGTACCAGATGCTCGACTTCGCCAAGAGCGCGCGTCCCCCGCAGCTGACCGTGGGCTCTTCGGGGACCACGCTCGACACCGCGCCGGACGACACCAAGGTGATGGGCAAGACCGTCGACGGCCAGACCGTCCAGAACTCGATCTCACACGACGTGCACGGCTACGCGCTACTGACCGACAAGAAGGACCACTGGCACCTGGCCTTCCACGACAGCTCCGGAACGGCCTGGCCCCCGGACTGCACGCTGAGCAACGGCACCACCGAGGGCTTCACCTGCAAGTGACCGCCCGCCGCCTCAGCGGCCGCCCCGCTCGTCGAGGTTCAGCTCTCCGAGCTTGATGCGCGCCACCAACCCGCCGAAGTCCCGAGCACTGACCCGGAGCCGAGGCCCCTCCGGATCCTTGGAATCCCGCACGCCGATACGTCCGCCCAGGTCGGCCACCTCGACGCACACATCGTCATTACCGCTGCCCGTGTAGGAACTCTTCCGCCACTCGATCATTCGTACGCCCTCATCGTCTCTTCGATCAGAACCTGCGAGTCGTCCCGAGACAGGGCAAGCGCCCCGATTTGGTCGAACTTTATCCCGAGGCTCGCCGTCTCAGCACCGGCCTCGATCAAGCGCCCGCCGAGCTGCGCGCCGGCGTAGGCGATCTCTCTCCCAGCGATCTTCAAGAGCTGGAACGGGCCGTCATGCCCCGGGTGGGGCCCGGCGGCCCTGGGGACGACACGAACACTCAGCCGCGGATCGTCTCCTATGTCGAGGAGGCGGCGCATCTGGTCGCGCATGACCTCCTTGCCACCGACCGGACATTCGAGAACCTCTTGATCGATGACGATCCATACGTATGGCGGTTCCGGCGCGGAAAGGACGGACTGCCGCTTCATGCGCGCCTTGCTCTCCACCTCCGCCTCACGGATCCTGCCCGCCATCCACAGGATCGCCTGCGCATAAGCCTCGGTCTGAACGAGCACCGGCAGGTTCTTCCCGTTGAAGATCTTGAACACCTCGGCACTCTCCTCGTATTGGACATACTGCTTGAACCAATCCGGGTTATGCCCTGTTTGTGCATACCAGAGCAGCCGCGCGAAATGCCCGCCCGTGTCCCATGCCTCATCGAGGCGCTTCATGTGATCTTCCTTCGGCTTGAGCCGCCCAGCCTCCCAGTTGGATACAGTCCCGCGAGCAGCGTTGACGATCAATCCGACCTGAGCCAGAGACAGTCCGCGCTTCGTGCGCTGAAACCACAGGTCAAAGGCCAGCCAGGCCCACATGGACGCCTTCGGATCGATCGTTTCCCGGACGCGCATGACACCCTCACATGTATCCGCTTTATCTCGATACAGTGCACGCTAACTCGGCGACGCCGATCCTGTGACGACATTCCCAAAAACAGGACGGCGGCAATGAACGATCAAGTCCCGACGGTTCAAATTCCCAAATCGGGCGAAATCCGGATGACCCTACTTGCAGTGGGCTCTTCGGTCGCTCTCGCTCGCGAACTCGTCCGATACGCCCTCACCAACTGGGGCTACGGCAGATCCTTGATCGACGACTCGATCCTCGTCATGAGCGAGATCACGACGAACGCCGTCAATGCGGCGCCCGGCCACCACATCCGAATCCGCATCACCGCGCACGAGGGCGCGCCCCTCCTTGAGTGCTGGGATCCGGCACCCGGGCTTCCGCTCCCCCGCGTCGCCGGCGCGGACGCCGTGAGCGGACGCGGCCTGGCGATCGTCGCCGCCTACGCCGAGGACACCGGCGTCCGCCCGTCCGCCACCGGCAAAGGCAAGATCATCTGGGCCCTCATGCCGCCGGCTTGAGCGCGAGCGCCACGGCTGTCCGAAAGAGGACTCGGCGGGACGCACCATCCGCCGGACCACACCACAGGCCACCACCGGCGACGACCACACACCTGACCTCGCGCATGTGACCGACCAGCACCGATGGCCATTCCGACCGGCGCTCGTCCGTGGATTGCGACCGCCCATTTCCGGCCAATACTCTCAACCCGGAACTAGTCGGATGATTAAGGCAACACTTGCCCGGATCGGCGCACGGATGAGAACATTCCAACTAGCACCGGCTACTGGAAGTGAGTGGCATCATGTCCAGGCCATGGGAAGCCGATCACGGCGCCGAGTTCCAGCGGAGACTCGGCAAAACGGCTGCTGAGGTGGGCGACAGCCGCACCACACAGGACTGTCCCGAGATCTGGGAACTGGACAACGGCGATATCGCCGTTATCGGCCGTGATGCCACGAGTGCGTACAGCGACCGGCTTCCGCCGGGTGTGAGCATCGGCTCCGACGAACGCCTCGTGATCATCTCAGGCCGACTGCTGTCCGCCGCGAAACCGGACATCAAAGATGCTTGACAAGATCGCGGCCCTTGACGCGGACGTGCTCGACCATGCCGCCTACCACCGGGACTTCGCACGCCAGACCGAAGACCTGACCGGCGTGGTCTGGAAGCTGGAGCGTTCCCAGTTCTTCCGCGAGTTGAACGATCCGAGCTGGCAGGCGTTCGCCGCCGGGGACTGGGAGCATTCCCTGCGCCTTCTGGAGAAGGATCGGGAGGCCATCCGCGCCGAAGCACGCCACAACCGGCGTCAGGGGTTGAGCATCCGGCGCGTTCGCGTGGTCGAATACCCGGTGCGTCCGTACCTGCAATGGGAGCTGTACGCCCTCCGGATGCTCGCCGAAGAAGGCTTCGAGGTGAGCGTGCTCCAGGCCGGTGAACTCTCGTCCCTCGAGACCCGGGGCCAACTTCCCGAGGTCGTCGTCATCGGCAGGCGGGTCCTCTACGAAGTCCGATACCTGCCGGATTGGACGCCCTGCGGAGCTCGGCGCATCACCAAGCCCCACATTATTCGCACAGCGGCCGCCGAGATAGCCGACCTGCACGACAAGGGCGAACCGCTGCTCGATTTCTTCGAGCGAGAGGTCGCGCCACTCCCCGCTCCGGCGGTGTGAACTATCGTTCGTAGATGCCTTCCGTTCGCATGGGCCGGAGCAGGCTGAGCACACTCCTCATCAGCCTCGGCACGCTCCTCGTCATCGCTGTCATCGGTGCGTCGCCCTGGGCCCTGCGAGCCTTCTCCGGGCCCACCTCCCGCTGGGAGCGATGGAGTTTCATCGGCCAGACCTATGGCGCGGCGTCCGCACTCCTGTCCGTCCTCGCCCTCATCGGCATCGTCGCCACCCTCATCTTCCAGGCGCACGACACGAAGATCGCTCGTGAGGAGGCTCGGCGGATCGCGATCGCCGAACTGCTCAAGATGGCGATGGACGACCCGGCGCTGGACGAGGCGTGGGGTCCGGTTCCCGAAGGCGAGGACCGCAAGGCACGCCGGCAGCTCATGTACATCAACATGATCGTCTCCGAGTGGCAGATGTCCTACGAGACCAAGGCCCTTCCCGAGGTCCGTCTGCGTGCCATCTCCCGCGAGATGTTCAGCGGCCGTCCCGGACGCGCCTACTGGGAGGAGGCCCGCCAGGTGCGCCTGAGCACGTCCGGCAGCAAGCGGGCCCGCCGCTTCCACGAGATCCTCGACGAGGAGTACCGCCGGGCCCCCGCTCCGCCGCCCGAGTCTCCGCCCGCACGCCGCCGCCGTTGGGCGCTCCTCGCCGCCACGGCCGCCGGCACCCTCGCCGTGGCCCCCGTCCTCCGCCGCGCCCTGACCCGGCGCGGCTCCGGCTGACATACCCGTCCGCCATGCCGTGGACGGTGTGCGCTTCCAGGAGCGGGCATGCGGCGGCCCCGGGCCGCGGAGTGGTCGCGCGGCGCCGGGGCCGTTGCTGTCGCCCGGTCAGCCTTCGGTGTGGGCTCGCTGGGCGGTGTTCGGCGTCCCGGGGATCAGGGACGCGTAGACGATGATGTTGTCGTCATAGTGGCCGCGGGCGTGGTCGAACCTGCCGCCGCACGTGATGAGGCGCAGTTCCGGCCCGCCACCGCGCCCGTAGACGCCGTCGGTCGGGAACTTGTCCTTGTCGACGCGCTGGACGCGGTCGATGCGGAAGGCCGGGACGGTCCTGTCCTCGCGGACCACCTCGATCCGCTGCCCCGGACGGAGCGCGCCGAGCTTGTAGAAGACGCCCGGCTTGGTCTTGGAGTCGACATGGCCGACGAGGACGCTGCGGCCGTTCTCGCCCGGCGTCGGCCCGTCCTGGTACCAGCCGACCTGGTCGACCCGGCTGAGCGGCGGCACCTCCAGCTCCCCGTTCGGCTTGGTGGCGACCCGAATGACCGGGGCGTTCACCTTGATGACCGGGATCCTGACCCGTTCGGGCAGCGACGGCGAGAGCGCCTGCTCCGGGTTCGGCGCCGTGTCGTCGGGCGCCTTCTCCACCAGGTTCGACGAAGGCGGCTGCGGCGGTGCGTCGGGGCCGGTCAGCCGGAACCCGACGACGCACATGGCGGTCCCTGTCGCGATGAGGACGGCGGCCAGCCAATACCACGGGTGCATTGGCCGGCCGCTGCGCCTTGCTTTGCTCATCGGTTCAGGAGAGCCCCTGCGCCCGGCGGCGGAACGCCGCGATCCCGACGCCGCCGCCCAGCGCGATCACGCCGAGGCCGGCCCCGGCCAGCAGCGGGCTGGACGCGGCGGAGGTGCCGCCCGCACCGGCCTCGACGCCGCCGCGCGCCCCGCGGATCGGCTTGAGGAACGCGCCGGAGACCCACTTGCCGAGCTGGTTCGACGGCACGCTCTGGCGGAGCGTCTTCCAGCCGGCCTCGCTGCGCCTGCAGTCGGCGGTGATGTGCTGGCCGCGCCGCAGCGGAGGCGGCGACACGCTGTAGCCGGTGCCCGGGCCGGTGCGGACGTTCAGGCTGTTCGCGGTGACCTCGTAGCGGCAGCTCCTGCCGATGTGGCTGAGCAGGCGCAGGAACCGGCCGTCGACCCACTTGCCGGTCTGGTTCGACCGGAGCTGGTGCCAGCCGGCCTGGCTGCTGATGCAGTCGGCGCCGAGGTGCTTGCCGCGCCGCAGCGGAGGCGGCACCGTCTCCCACCGGGTGCCCGGGCCCGTGCGGACGTTCAGGCTGCTCGCGGTGACCTCGTACCGGCAGATCTTCGGCGCGGCGGCCAGCTGCGACGTGGCCGTCGCCGCCTCGGCGGCGCCGCCGGCCAGCAGCGTCAGGCCGCCCGCCGCACCGGCCACCGCGAGCGCCATTCCAGTGCGCGCGCTAGAGCTCATTCTTCCCCCAACAGTGATCTTGTTGATGCCGGAGGTGTCCGACATCATCATGATCAAGCTGCCCTCAGCTGATTAGGCACATGCCGTCCTGGCCGTAAACGTTGGGGATAGCGATCCGACCACTGATCGAATATCTCATCGTTCAATGACAAAGCGGCGCCCTTGATGGCCGGTCATGGACTCCATTACGGACAATAGGCCCATGCACCCAATGCACCGCGAATATTCCCCCGCTCTCGGAAATAGCCCGCGAGTCCCTCGTAATCCGACAACGCCGTCATGGACTCGCCTCCGGCACGTCGGCGGCCGGCCGATGGAACGGACGGTCCGGCCGCCGACGGAGCGCGCGTACGCTCAGGCGGCGTCCTGCGCCCGGCGGCGCCGCACCGCGATCGCGATGCCCGCGCCGAGCGCGACGGTGCCGACGCCGGCGCCGGCCAGCATCGGGTTCGTCGCGACGGAGGTGCCGCCGGCACCGGCGGACGCGCCGCCGCTGGGAGTGATCAGCTTCAGGAACTTCTTGAAGACAAAGCCGTGCCGCTGGCTCACCGGCACGCCCCCGTGCACCTCGACCCAGCCGCCGTGGCTCGCCGTGCAGTCCGCGTCGATGTGCAGGCCGAACTTCAGCGGCGGCGGGATGAGCTTGCCGGCCGGGGTCTCGTGGACGTTCAGGCCGTCCCGCGCGATGACCTCGTACCGGCAGATGTCGCCGGCGCCGACGACCGGACCGCCGTGCGGCGCGGTGGCCGCCATGGCGGCGCCGCCGCCCAGCAGGGTCAGGCCGCCCGCCGCTCCGGCCACCGCGAGCCTCATGCCGGTTCGCGCGCTTGTCATCATACTTCTCCCCGAACTAGTGATCGTGTTGTTTGCCGGAGGTGTCCGACATCGTTTCGTTGATCACACTTCCCAGGGAGAATTCGACTGATGTCGCGCTGATCGCAAACATTGGGGACAGCGTCGGACGTAGATCATGAAGTCCGGTTCGAACGATCCCCAAGCGGAGACATTCCGCCCCCGTCAGAAGCCCAGATAATGGACATGCTGATCATGTAAGACAAAGAGGAAAAGCATTGCGAGTCGCGGCGTTCAGGTCATCCGGCGCGGCGTACCGTCCGGCGCGGGGGCGGCGTGGCAGGGTGGGGCGCATGGTGCCGATGCACACGAGCACGGAGGAACGGGACGTCCGCGTGGCGCTGCTGCCCGTCGGGAGCTTCGAGCAGCACGGGCCGTTCCTGCCGCTGGCCACGGACACGGTGATCGCCTGCACCGTCGCCGAGGAGATCGCCGAACGGTATCCCGTGCGGGTGCTGCCGCCCGTGACGATCTCCTGCTCGCACGAGCACGCGGGCTGGCCGGGGACGGTCAGCATCTCGGCGGCGACCCTGTACGCGGTGGTGCGGGACGTCGCGGAGTCGCTGCGCGGGGCGGGCGTGCCGAAGCTCGTGCTGGTCAGCGGGCACGGCGGCAACTACGTGCTCGGGAACGCCGTCCAGGAGTCGGCCGGCGCCATGGCGCTGTTCCCCGGAATGGACGAATGGGAGGACGCGCGCGCGGCCGCCGGAATGGCGACGTCCGGCATCTCCGACATGCACGCCGGTGAGCTGGAGACGTCGATCCTGCTGCACGCGCACCCGGAACTGGTGCGGCCCGGGTACGAGGGCTCCGACCACCTGGCCGACGACCGGCGGCACCTGCTGACGGCCGGAATGGCGCCCTACACCGCGTCGGGCGTCATCGGGCGGCCGTCACTGGCCTCGGCCGGCAAGGGCCGGGACGCGCTGGCCAGCCTCGTCGGGGCGTTCGGGAGGTGTCTCGCGGTGCTGGACCAGCAGGGCCAGGCCGCCCGGCAGGGCGGACACGAAGGTCAGCACGCCGTAGACGACGGAGATGGTGAGGCCCTCGGCGGAGCCTAGGCCGGCGGCGCCGAACGCCAGCGCGGTCACGGCCTCGCGCGGCCCCCAGCCGCCCACGTTGATCGGTAGCCCCATGACCAGCAGCGCCAGCAGCATCAGCGGCAGCAGTTCGGTGAGGGGCGCATGGGAGCCGGCGGCGCGCGCGGCGACGACGAACAGGGCGAGATGCCCGGCGAGCGCCGCGACCGACAGCCCGGCGATGCCGGGCCAGGCCGCGAGGACGCCGCGGGCCTCCGCGAGCGCGGCGGCGACCGCCCGGTGCCGCCACCGGGCCAGCGCGAGCAGGACGCTCAGCACCAGCGCCGCCGGGATCAGCGCGGGCGTCAGCGACGCCAGCAGGGACGGCCGGGCCGGCAGGACGGCCAGGCACGCGAGCACGAGGACGATCTGCCCCGCCGCGCGCTCCAGCACGACCGCGCGGACGCCGCGCCCCACGTCCCCGGACCGGTGGCCGTGGCTGACGGCGCGGTGCACGTCGCCGAGGACCCCGGCGGGCAGCACCGCGTTGAGGAACAGCGCCCGGTAGTAGGCGACGACGGCGCCGGACAGCGGCAGCGGCAGGCCGAGGCGCCGGGCGATCAGCCGCCAGCGGGCCGCGGCGCACACGGTGCTGAGCAGGCCGACGGCCAGCGCGGCAGCGACGGACGGCCCGTCGACCGCCTTCAGCGCGGCCACGAACGCCGACGTGCTGTGCCACCACAGCAGGCCGGCGAGGATCGCCAGCGCGGCCGCGACGCGCAGCCAGGGACGGAGTTTCACGGTGTTCCCCCGGGGAGTGCGAGCAGGTCGGTGTGGTGGACCTCGGCGGTGAGGCGGCCGGCGTCGCACTCGGCGAGTCGGCGGCGCAGGTACTCGGCGGCGGGTTCGGCGAGGTCGGGGCGCTGCTCGACGGCGGCGCCGACCCAGCCGCGCAGCCATTCGGCGGTGAGGTCGGCCCGGTCCGGGCCGAGCCGCCACGGGCTGGGACGGGTCTGGACGTGCGCGCCGCGGCGGCGGAACGCGGTCGCGGCGGCGGCGGGCGCGTCGGGGCCGAGCAGCCCGTCGCGCCGCTGGTGGGCGTCGAACGCGGCGCCGATCTCGGCGTCGAGCGGGTCGTGCGGGAGGATCCGGACGCGTCCGGCGACCGTGAGGGTCAGCAGCGCGGGGCAGGACGCGGCGGCGGCGATCCCGTCGACCTCCTCGGCGGTGAGGACGTCCAGCAGCGCGGACGCGGTGACCAGCGACGCGCCGACGAGGTCGGCGGCGCGCAGCCCGGCGAGGTCGCCCTCGCGGGTCTCGAGGGTGGCGGGCGTGCCGTCGGCGGTGCGGTAGGCGTTGGCGCGGGCCTCCTCCAGCAGCGCGGGGTCGTCGTCGTACAGGACCCAGTGCTGGGGGCCGGGCAGGCGCGGGGCGAGCCAGCGCCCGAGCGCGCCGGTGCCGCAGCCGAGGTCCCAGATGACCAGCGGCCCGCCGGCCGGCAGGCGGGCGCGCAGCGGAGCGAGCAGCTCGCCGGCGCGGGCGGCGGCGTCGGCGTCCTCGCGCAGCGCCAGCCAGGTCGGGGCGAACCCGGTCACGGTGCCTCCTCGGTGAGGCCGTCCAGGACGGCGGCCATGCGGCGGGACGTGTCGTCCCAGCCGGACAGGGTGTCGCGGCGCCGCCGCGCGGCGTCCCGCAGCCGGTCGCGCAGGCCGGGGTCCAGCAGCCAGCGGCGCAGGGCCGCGGCGAGCGCGGCGGGGTCGTCCGGCGGGACGAGCAGGCCGGGGACGGTGCCGCCGGGCGCGTGCCCGAGAGTGCCGGGGATGCCGTCGACGTCGCCGGCCAGGACGGGGGTGCCGCGCGCGAGCGCCTCGGTGACGACCATGCCGTAGGTCTCCGAGCGGGTCGGCAGGACGGCGAGGTCGGCGGCGTCCTGGACGGCGGCGAGCCGGGGGCCGGTGAGGGGCCCGGCGAGGTGGACGCGGTCGCCGAGCGAGTGCCGGGCGATCAGGTCGCGCACCCGCCCGGCGTGGGCGGGGTCGCGGTCGAGGGGCCCGGCGCAGACGCAGCTCCACGGCAGGTCGGCGGCGCGGGCGAGGGCCTCCACGAGGACGTCGTGGCCCTTGCGCGGGGTGACCGACGCGACGCACACCAGCCGCGACGCCCCGTCGGTGCCGGCGGCGAGCGGCGCCGGATCGACGCCGGGCGGGACGGCGTGCACCCGGGCCGGGTCGAGGTCATGGTGCCTGATCAGGCGTTTCATCGCCCACGGGCTGGTCGCGACGACCGCGGCGGCGGAGTGCAGCACGGCGCGTTCGAGGGCGTCGAGACGGTCGTCGCCCTCGTCGACGAGGGGCATGTGGACGAGGACGGCGAGCCGCAGCCGGGACGCGTGCGGGACGACGACGTCCGGCACCCCGCACGCGACCAGGCCGTCCATCAGGACGGCGGTGCCGTCGGGCAGGGCGGCGAGGGACCGGCCGAGCCCCTCGCGGGCCGCCGCGCCGGGCCGCGGCCAGGCGCCGGGCGCGGCGATCTCCCGGACGGGCCGCCCCGCGGCGGCGAGCGCCCGGCAGAGCCGCCGGTCGTAGACGTTGCCGCCGCTCGGGGCGTCCGGGTCGTCGATGCCGCCGGGAACGACGAACGCGGCGCCGCCGGGAACGGGGAACGCGGTACCGCCGGTCACAGCTCGCGCTCGTAACTCGCCCAGGCGACGTGTGACTCCCGCAGCGTCACCGCGATCCCGGACAGCCCGCGCGCGCTCTCCCCCATCGTCCCGGCGTGAATCCGGGCGGCGAGCCGGTCGGCGACGACCTTCGCGAGGTACTCCGTCGTCGTGTTGACCCCGGCGAACTCGGGTTCGTCGTCCAGGTTGCGGTAGTTCAGCTCCCGCAGGACCTCGCCGAGCTCGCGGGTGGCGAGCCCGATGTCGACCACGATGTTGTCGGCGTCGAGTTCCGCGCGGCGGAACGTCGCGTCCACGACGAAGGTGGCGCCGTGCAGCCCCTGCGCCGGGCCGAAGACCTCGCCGCGGAAGCTGTGCGCGACCATGAAATGGTCGCGGACGGTGATGCCGAACACGTGCCCTCCCTGTTGCGTTCCTGTGCGTGCTAGGCCGCCGGGTAGTCGATCCGGTGGCAGAGCGCGGGCGGCTCCCCGCGCGCCAAGCGGGCCATGGCCTGGGGAAGCTCGTCGAAGGGGCTGTTCCCCGTGATCAGTGCGTCGAAAGCCGGGGCGGCCAGCAGCCGCAGCGCCAGCGCGAGCCGGTCGCCGAACGACCGGCGGGACCGCCGGGCCGGCGCGACCATGCCGACCTGGCTGGCGCGGACGGCGAGCCGGCGCGAGTGGAAGAACTCGCCGAGCGGCAGGCTCACCTTCCGGTCGCCGTACCAGCTCAGCTCGATCACCTCGCCCTCCGGCGCGAGCAGCTCCAGCGAGCGGACCAGCCCGTCCTCGGTCGCGCTGGCGTGGAACACCAGGTCGCGGCCGCCGTCGGCGTCGCCGGGCAGCGCGAACCCGACGCCGAGCGCGCGCGCCGTCTCCGCCCGCGCCGGGTCGACGTCGACGAGCTGGACGTCGCATCCGGGCAGCCCGGCGAGGACGCCCGCGACCGAGCAGCCGACCATGCCCGCGCCGACGACCGCGATCCGGTCGCCGACCAGCGGCGCCGCGTCCCACAGCGCGTTCACGGCGGTCTCCACGGTCCCGGCGAGGACGGCCCGCTCGGGCGGGACGCCGTCCGGCACCGGGACGACCGCGCCCTCCGGGACCACGTAGCGGGTCTGGTGCGGGTAGAGGCAGAACACGTGCCGCCCGGCCAGCTCCGGCGGTCCGTGCTCGACGACCCCGACGTTGAGGTACCCGTACTTGACCGGCCCGGGGAACGCGCCGTCCTGGAACGGCGCCCGCATCACCGCGTACTGGTTCTCCGGGACGCCGCCGCGGAAGACGAGCGTCTCGGTCCCCCGGCTGACGCCGGAGAACACCGTCCGGACGACGACCTCGCCGGGCCCCGGCTCCGGCAGCTCCACCGGGCGGATCTCCCCCTCACCGGGCGACCGGATCCAGAACGCGCGCGCGTCGGGCTCCATGCACTTCCCTCCCCCGCCGGGTCCTGCGATGCCGTGCGGCCAGCGCCAGCACGTCCCGTCCGAACGACCAGGCCAGCAGCGCCAGCGCCGCGGCCACGAACGCCGCCGCGTACGGGACGGCCCCGGACGCCGCGGCCGTGAGCACGACGCCCTGCACCACCGCGACCGCCTTGCGCGCGAAGCTCGGCGGCAGCGGCGCCCGCAGCCACGGCGCCGCCCACGACGCCGCGGCGAACGCGTACCGCATCGCCCCGATCGCCAGCACCCACACCCCGACCACCGTCGCGACCTGCACCGACAGGATCAGGATCAGCAGCGCGTCGGTCTCCATGTCGAAGCGCGCGCCGAGGTCGGAGGACGTCCCGGTGCGGCGCGCGACCCGTCCGTCCACCCCGTCCAGCACGAGCGCGACGGCCGCGAGCGCGACCAGCGCCCCGACCGGCCCGCCGTGGACGAGCCGCGCCGTGACGAGCGCCGCGACGCATCCGACGAGCACGAGCCGCGCCAGCGTGACGTGGTCGGCTGGGCGCAGCGCGCGCCGTCCCCGGAACGCGAACTCCAGGACGCCCCACGCGACGAGGGCGCAGGCGACGCCGGCGGCGAGCCCCGCCGGGCCCGGACGCAGCCACGCCACGGCCGCCACCTGGACGCACGCGGCGCCGGCGAGCTCCCACGCCCGCCACACCACGGGCCGGCGCCGCCCCGGCCGCGGCACGGGGCGTGACACCGTCATCGGCCTGGTCATCGGCGCGCCTCACCGGCGTCCACCGGGGCCGCCTGCGCGGGCAGCACGCCGTCCAGCTGCGGCAGGTCGTGGCCGAGGCGGTCGCGCTTGGCGGTCAGGTAGCGGAGGTTGTCGGCGCTGACCGGGACGAGGAGGGGGACCCGGGCGGCGACGTCGATGCCGTAGGACCGCAGGGCGCTGACCTTCACCGGGTTGTTCGACAGCAGCCGCACCGACCCGACGCCGAGGTACCGCAGCACCCGGGCGGCGGGCCCGTAGTCGCGGGTGTCGACCGGCAGGCCGATCGCGGTCGCGGAGTCGACGGTGTCGAGCCCCTGGTCCTGCAGCACGTGCGTGCGGACCTTCGCCACCAGCCCGATCCCCCGGCCCTCGTGGCCGCGCAGGTAGACCAGGACGCCGGCGCCCTCCCGGACGAGGGCGTCCATCGCCGCGTCCAGCTGGTCGCCGCACTCGCACCGGGTGGCGCCGAAGATGTCGCCGGTCATGCACTCGGAGTGCATCCGGACGAGGACGCGCGCGCGGCCGGCGACGTCGCCCCGGACGAGCGCCATGTGCTCGTTGCCGTCGACCGGGTCCCGGAACGCCACGGCGCGGAACGTCCCGCGCCGCGTTCTCAGGTCCGCCTCCGCGATGTCCTCGCTGTCGATGCCCTGGTCGTGCATCTGCCCCTCCTCGGCTCGTGATCACCGTGCCCCGCAGCGATCGGTACGCAGCGGCCGCGGCCCGTGGTCGCGTCCCCGGCAATGAATCTACCCGTGAATCATTCAGGCTCTGAACGAATCCGTCGGGCGGTCACACCGACTGGCACGGAGGGGAGGTACCCGAGGGTTCAGCCGATTCGCGCGCGGACCACGAGGTCGTGCAGGGCACGGCGCGCCGGCGGCTGCTCGGGGAGCGCGCTGCGGCCGCGCTCGTCCTCCAGCCGGGCCGTGAGCGCGGCGACGTCCGCCTCCAGGACCTCCCGCGACGGGGCGTCCGCCGGCAGCGCGCCGTGCTCGGCGGCGCGCTTGGCCTCGACGAGTTCCGGCAGGTAGGCGGGGCCGTATCCGGTCAGGCGGGTCAGGTCCGCCTGGAGCTCCGCCTCCCGCATCAGGTGGACGCCGGTGAGCAGCACCCGGAACGTGTAGAGCAGCGGCTTCAGCTCGCCGGTCCGCTCGAACAGCTTCCACTGCGAGCGCGCGAAACCGAGGTAGTGGTGCGCGTGGTTCGACGTGAACAGGCCGGGCGTCAGCGCGACCAGCTCCTCGTGCAGCGGCGACGTCGCGACGACCAGCGGCGACAGCACCTGCTCCAGCACGTACCCGTTGCGCCGCAGCAGCAGCGCGCAGAACTTCGCGAGGTCGTGGGTGACCACGTCGGCCTCCACGCCCGCGTGGTCCCACATGAGCGTCACGGTCTCCTCGCCGGTCTCCAGCCCGACGATCTCCTCCAGCGGCAGCAGGTGGACGCCCCGCAGGTCGACGTCGGAGTCCTGCGACGGGAAGCCGTACAGGTGGGCGCCGCTGACGGTGACGAACGCCCGCGGGTACGGGTGGTCGGCGGCCAGCGCGTCGAGCATGCCTTCGGGAAGGTTCACCAGTCGACACTCCTGCGGCGGACGGAGACGAGGAGGGTCTCCACGCGGTCGCGGTCGGGTTCGGGGGGCAGCGGGCTGCGGTCGAGGGCGCCGTCGAGGCCGGCGGTGAGCGAGGCGCGCCACCGCTCGATCTCGCCCCAGCCGGTCTCGCCGCGCCGGACGGCCAGCAGCCGGTCGCGCTGGGCGCCGACGTCCACCAGCGGCTCGCCCGTCCGGACCAGGTGCTCGCCGCTCAGCAGCAGGCGCAGCAGGTGCATGACGTGCTTCCACTTCGGCTCGCCGTGGTTGCGCAAGTCGCCTTGCAGCTTGCGGAACTGGGCGTCGGCGTAGCGGAGGAAGGTGCGGTGCGCGTGCCGGGACAGGAACGCCTCCCGGACGGCCAGCAGCTCCTCCCCGACGGGCGTGACCGTCTCGACGATCGGCGACCAGAGGCACTCCAGGACGGTCGGGTTGGCGGCCAGCGCCAGCTCGCAGAACCGTTCCAGCTCCCACGAGAACTGCTCGGGCAGCGGGCCGTCCAGATGGGTCGGCGGCTTGGTGAAACGCCAGAACAGCGGCGCGGGCGCGACGAACACGCCGCGCCGGTCGGTGTCGCTGTCCCCGGTCGCGAGGCCGTACGCGCGCGAGCCGGTGACGACCGACAGCACGGTGTGGTCGCGGACGAGCCGGAGGTCTTCGGAGGTCACGACGGAAGCCTGGCGCAGGCGCCCGCCCGGACGCCACCGGGTTTGCCGGCGCGCTGTAAGGCGTTACGGCTCCGCAACAGGCTTGCAGAAACTTTCTGCAAGCTATTTACGCGACTGCAAGCCGTTGCTAACGTCCCCGTCCAGCCACCCCAATCCCGGACCTGCGGGACGACGTCCGCGTCCCGCGAAGGAGGACCCCATGCGGCGCATCCCCCCGATCGGCGCCCCGAGTTCCACCGGCCCCCTCGTCACCGGCCCCTTCATCACCGGCACCGTCGTCTGCGCCGCCCTCGCGCTCTCGCTCTCCGCCTGCGGCGGGGACGACGGGGGCGGCTCGAAGGGCGGCGCGGGCACCGCGAGCCTCACCGGCCGCGGCCCCATCACCTTCGTCACCGGCAAGGACCGCTCCGGCTACCTGCAGAAGCAGCTGGACGGCTGGAACGCCGACCACCCGCAGGAGAAGGTCCGGGTCATCGAGCTGCCGGACGAGCCGAACGACCAGCGCCAGCAGATGATCCAGAACGCGACGACGAAGTCCGACGCGTACACGGTGCTGAACCTCGACGTGGTGTGGACCGCGGAGTTCGCCGCCAACCGCTGGCTGACACCGCTGCCCAAGGACCGGATCGACCTGGCGAAGATGCTGCCCGCGACCGTCACGACCGGGCAGTACCGCGGCAACCTGTACGCGGTGCCGTCCACCTCCGACGCCGGGATGCTGTACTACCGCAAGGACCTGCTCGCCAAGGCCGGGATCTCCGCGCCGCCGAAGACCTACGCCGAGATGTGGTCCGACTGCGACAAGGTCGAGAAGCTGCCCGAGGGCAAGGGCGTCGACTGCTTCTTCACCGAGGTCAACAAGACCGAGAGCGTCACCATCAGCGCGGTCGAGGCGATCGGCAGCGCCGGCGGGTCCATCGTCGGCGCGGACGGCAGGCCGACGCTGAACACGCCGCAGGCCAAGCAGGGCCTGCAGTTCCTCGTCGACGCCAAGAAGGACGGGCGGATGCCGAAGGAGGCCGTCACGCTCGACACCGAGGGCGGCCGCCGCTACTTCCAGTCCGGCAAGCTGCTGTTCCAGCGGCAGTGGCCCTACCAGTACGCGCTCGCGAACTCCGGCGACGGGTCGTCGAAGGTGGCGGGCGAGTTCGCGGTGGCGCAGCTGCCCGGCCCGAACGGGCCGGGCGTCGCCAACCTCGGCGGCCACAACCTCGCGATCTCCGCGTTCGCCAAGAACAAGGCGACCGCGCTCGACTTCATCCGGTACCTGACCGGTGAGCAGTCGCAGCGCGCGAACCTCCTCGCCACCTCGCAGGCGCCGACGCTCGCCTCGCTCTACGACGACCCCGAGATGGTGAAGAAGTTCCCGTACCTGCCGGTGCTGAAGCAGGCCATCAGCAACGCCAAGCCGCGCCCCGTCGCGGTGAAGTACGGCGACGTCACCGCCGCGATCCAGGGCGACGTGTACGACGCCGTGACCGGTAGGAAGACCGTCGACCAGGCGCTGACCGACCTGCAGGGCAAGCTCGGTCCGCTGACCGCGCAGTGACCGGCATGACCACCACGTACGACGGCACGCCGCCCGCCGCGGACACCGCCGCGGCGGGCGGGTCACGCCCCCGCAAGCGCGACGTGCAGGGCACGAGGCGGCTCGCGGCGCTGCTGCTGTCCCCGACGCTGCTCGTGCTCGCGCTGGTCATCGGCTACCCGGTGCTCGCCGGGTTCCGCGAGTCGCTGTACACGCGCGGCGAGGGCCTCGACGCCAACGGGTTCGTCGTTCAGGGCGAGCGCTTCGTGGGCCTGGACAACTACACCGCGATCTTCCACGGCGACCGCGGCGACGCGTTCTGGAACGCCTTCGGCAACACGACGTTCTTCACCGTCACGACGGTCGTGCTGGAGACGGTGATCGGCGTCGCGATGGCGCTGATCATGCAGCAGGCGTTCCGCGGCCGGGCGTTCGTGCGGGCCGGCATCCTCGTCCCGTGGGCGATCCCGACCGCGATCTCCGGCCTGCTGTGGCGGTGGATCTTCCAGGCGGACGGCGCCGCGAACGCGGTGCTGCGGCACCAGGTCCTGTGGACCGCCGACGGGTTCCAGGCGAAGATCGCCGTCGTCGTCGCCGAGGTCTGGAAGACCTCCCCGTTCATCGGGCTGCTCGTGCTCGCCGGCCTGCAGATGATCCCCCGGGACGTCTACGAGGCGGCCCGGGTGGACGGCGCCGGGCCCGTCCAGCGGTTCTGGCGGATCACGCTGCCGCTGGTCAAGCCCGCGCTGCTGGTCGCGGTGCTGTTCCGGATGCTGGACGTGCTGCGGATGTTCGACCTGCCCGCCGTGCTGATCGGGGTGAACCAGCGGTCGGTGGAGACGCTGACGATGATCGCCTGGTTCGAGGCGTCCAACCTGCGGTACGGGTCCGCGGCGGCGTACGCGACGATCCTGTTCCTGTACATCGCGCTGATCGCGTACCTGTTCGTCAAGCTGCTCGGCGCCGACATCATCGGCGAGGCGCGGCAGCAGGCGAAGCGGCCGCGCAGGAACCGCCCGGTCAGGGGGAAGCGAAGGAAGGTGACCGCATGACCGGGTCGCTGCCGAAGCGGGTACTGTCCTACCTCGGGCTCGCCGTCGTGGCCATGTACTGCCTCGCGCCGTTCTACTGGATGGCCGTGTCGGCGTTCCGGCGCCCGCAGGACCAGTTCGACAACTCCATCGTCCCCACGCGCTGGTCGTGGGAGAACTTCCACGCGGTGTTCTCCGGCGACAACGGCTTCGGCCGCGCGCTGCTGAACAGCCTCGTCGTCGCCGGCTGCACCACCGCGCTGACCCTGCTCATCGGCACGTTCACCGCGTACGCCCTCGCCCGGCTGGACTTCCGGTTCAAGAACGCGGTGCTGGGACTGATCGTCGCGACCACGATGTTCCCGGGAATCTCGCAGCTGGTGCCCTTGCTGAAGCTGTTCACGGACATCAAGTGGATCAACACGTACCAGGCGATGATCCTGCCCAGCCTGGGGTTCGCGCTGCCGCTGTCGGTCTGGCTGCTCACCGCGTTCTTCCGCCAGCTCCCGTACGAGCTGGAGCAGGCCGCGATGGTGGACGGCTGCACCCGCGGCCAGGCGTTCCGCAAGATCATCGTGCCGCTGGCGGCGCCCGGGGTGTTCACCACGGCGATCCTGACGTTCATCGCCGCGTGGAACGAGTTCCTGATCGCGCTGTCCATGGTCAACAAGAAGGAGATGCAGACCGCCACCGTGGCGATATCCAAGTTCACCGGCGTCTCGGGCTTCGACCAGCCGTTCGGCACCCAGATGGCGGCGGGGGTCATCGTGACCGTCCCGCTCATCGCCGTCGTGCTGGTCTTCCAGCGCCGGATCGTCGCCGGCCTCACCGCCGGCGGCGTCAAGTGACGGCCCGCACGTGACCCCGACACGCTCCCTACCCGAAGGACCTTCATGACGCAGGACACCCTCGCCGTCCCCGCCCCGGGCTCCCCCGCCGGGGACGCCGCCCGCTGGTGGCGCGACGCCGTCATCTACCAGGTGTACGTGCGCAGCTTCGCCGACTCGGACGGGGACGGCGTCGGCGACCTGCCGGGCGTCCGGTCCCGGCTGCCGTACCTGGCCTCCCTCGGCGTGGACGCGCTGTGGCTGACCCCGTTCTACGTCTCGCCGATGGCCGACTTCGGCTACGACGTCGCCGACTACCGCGACGTCGATCCGCTGTTCGGCACGCTCGCCGACGCCCGCGCCCTGATCGAGGACGCGCACGCGGCGGGCCTGCGGATCATCGTCGACGTGGTGCCGAACCACACCTCCGACCGGCACGCCTGGTTCCGGGCGGCGCTCGCCGCCGCGCCCGGCTCGCCGGAGCGCGCCCGCTACGTCTTCCGCGACGGCCGCGGCCCGGACGGCGCCGAGCCGCCCAACGACTGGGAGTCGGTGTTCGGCGGCCCCGCGTGGACGCGGGTGCCGGACGGGCAGTGGTACCTGCACCTGTTCGCCGCCGAGCAGCCCGACCTGGACTGGGAGAACCCCGAGGTCCGCGCCGAGTTCGCGGACATCCTGCGGTTCTGGCTCGACCTCGGCGTGGACGGGTTCCGGATCGACGTCGCGCACGGCATGGCGAAGGCGCCCGGCCTGCCCGACGTCGGGCACCCGAACCAGGTCGAGATGCTCGGTACCGACGTCCTGCCGTACTTCGACCAGGACGCCGTCCACGACATCCACCGCGAGTGGCGCCGCGTCCTGGACGGCTACGGCGGGCGGCGGATCGCGGTCGCGGAGGCGTGGGCGCCGACCCCGGAGCGGCTCGCGCTCTACACCCGCCCGGACGAGCTGCACCAGGCGTTCAACTTCCACTACCTGACGGCGCCGTGGAACGCGGCCGGGATGCGGGAGGTGGTCGACGAGTCGCTGCGCACCGCCGGGGCCGTCGGCGCGCCCGCGACCTGGGTGCTGTCGAACCACGACGTGAAGCGGCACGTGACCCGCTACGGCGGCGGCGACACGGGCCTGCGGCGGGCCCGCGCGGCGGCCCTGCTGACGCTCGCCCTGCCCGGCTCCGCGTACGTCTACCAGGGTGAGGAGCTGGGCCTTCCCGAGGTGCTCGACCTGCCGGAGGAGTTCCAGCAGGATCCGCAGCGGCTGCGCGGCGAGGGCCAGGGCCGGGACGGCTGCCGCGTCCCCCTGCCGTGGGAGGGCGAGGAGCCGCCGTTCGGCTTCGGCGCGGGCGCCTCGTCCTGGCTGCCGATCCCGACGTCGTGGCGCGACCTGACCGTGGCGGCGCAGAGCGAGGACCCCGGCTCGATGCTCGCGCTGTACCGGACGGCGCTGCGCCTGCGGCACGAGCATCCCGCGCTCGGCGACGGCCCGCTCCGCTGGCTGGACGGCCCCGAGGGCACGCTGTCGTTCGTCCGCGAGGACCCCGCGACCGGGCGCGCGTGCGCCTGCGTCGTGAACATGGGCGACCGTCCGGTCCGCGTCCCGGCCGGGGGCGTTCCGCTGCTCGCGAGCGGACCGGTCCATATCGAGGGCGACACGGTCGTGCTCCCGCCGGACACCGCGCTGTGGCAAAGCCGTGAAGAGGGATAATTTGAGACCTATGACGACACGCCTGGCGGACATCGCCGCGCACGCCGGGGTGAGCGAGGCGACCGTGAGCCGGGTCCTGAACGGCAAGCCGGGC
>NZ_JBEPCJ010000086.1:28670-47629 GCF_040299565.1 Spirillospora sp. NPDC000708 | reverse complement strand
AGCGACGCCGAAGGCGCCCTTGACTTTGGAGGGGCGGCCCCGTACGCAAGCGCCACCCCACCACCCGAACACCCCATCTCCCCATTCAAGAACCCACCTCGCACCACCGCCCCAACACCCCATCGCTCCGTCTCCCGAACACCCTCCATCTCCCATATCCACATCTCCCGAACATCCACAAAGAACACCTGAACTAAAATTCAGCGATCACCCGAAGCCGCACCTTAAATACCGCCAATCACCTCCAAGACCAAAGGCTCTGCAACCCGAGCACCGCGGCACCCGCGCCCTGGTTTCGACCACAGCACACCAGCTAGAAGCCCCTACCGCACCACCACCCCTCACCCCACACTCCCCGCCCCGGCCACCGATCCCGACCACACTTAGAGCGTGTCTCACGTGGGTTGCGGGTGTCCTGCGGGATAATGCGGGATCGTGTCGTCGGATCTTGCGTTGCGGCTGGTGCCGGATGAGTTGTGGGAGCTTGCCGAGCCGCTGATCCCTGTGTTCAGGCCACGGCGGCAGGGTGGCGGGACGGCGGCGGTGGATGACCGGGCGGTGTTCACCGCGATCGTGTACGTGCTGACCAGCGGGTGTGCGTGGCGGCATCTGCCGGCGGAGTTCGGCGTCAGTGTGCCGACCGCGCATCGCCGTTTCACCGCCTGGACGCGGGCGGGGTTGTGGCCGCGGCTGCACCACGCGGTGCTGGACGAGCTGGGGGTGCGGGGTCAGGTGGACTGGGCGTCGGCGATCGTGGACGCCGCGGCCGTCCGCGCGAAAAGGGGGGCACGCTGACGGGCCGCAATCCGGTCGATCGGGGCAAGAAGGGCAGCAAGCTCCACGTACTGTCCGATGCCGCCGGGTTGCCGTTGGTGGTCGCGGTGTCGGCGGCCAACGTCCACGACAGTCAGGCCCTCAAGCCGCTGCTGATGGCGTTGCCGGCGATCCGGTCGCACCGTGGCCCGCGTCGGCGGCGGCCGGTGAAGATGCGCGCCGACAAGGCGTACCACTCCGCCGAGCACCGAACCTGGCTGCGGCGACGCGGACTCGTGCCGCGGATCGCCCGGCCCGGCATCGAGTCCGGCGAGCGCCTCGGCCGACACCGCTGGGTGATCGAACGGACGCTGGCCTGGCTGTTCGGCTACCGGCGCCTGACCATCCGCTACGAACGCCACGGCCACCTGTTCAACGCCTTTCTCGTCCTCGCCGCCGCCATCACCTGCTACAAGAAGCTCACCAAACAGCCCACATGAGACAAGCTCTTAATCCAAACCCGAATACCATTCCCCCATGGACGGCGTCTTGGAACTGATCTGCCTTCGGCATGCGGAGTCTGAGAACGTCGTCGCGGGCCTCGCCGGAGCGTTGCCGAACGCGCCGCTGACGGCGCGCGGGCGCGTGCAGGCCGCCGCGATGGCACGCGCACTGACGCCGATCGCACACGTCTACGCGAGCACGGCCGAGCGCACATGGCAGACGGCGGAGGCGATCACCCGTGCCCAAGGCGTGGCGGTCACTGCGATGCCCGAGCTCGTTGAGGTGGGGATCGGCGGTCTGGAAGGCAGAACGGATCCGGCGACACGGGCGCGGACTGCGGCGGTGCTGCGCTCATGGGTGATGGACGGGGATCTGGACGCTAGGGTCGGCGACGGCGAGACGGGCCGTGCGGTGGTCGCGCGGATCAGGGAGGCGTTCGAGACGATCGCGGGCGCGCACCGGGGCGGCGGCTCGGTCGCCGTTGTCGGGCATGTGGCGAGCCTCACCGCAGGGGTGAGCGTGCTGTGCGGGCTCGGCTCGGCGGTGTGGGGCTCGCCGCTGCCGCATGCCGTCCCGTTCCGGGTTCTCCTCGATGCCCGGGGCTGGCGCTGTGTCACCTGGCCGGGAGCCTCACCCGGGCCCTGATCATCACAAGTGCCGGGTCAGAGGCAGCGGAAGCACAGAGCGGGAGGCCGCGACTGCCCTCATGCCGGTTGGGTATGCAGCGAACACCGGACTTGACCTGGAGCGCGCTCCAGGTCGCAGAGTCATTGGCAGGCATCACGCCGGCATGAGCAATCGACGAACGCGAGGAAACCGCTATGCGCATCGGACTCCAGGTGCCCAGCTTCACCTTTCCCGGCGGGCCGGAGCAGATCGGCCCGACGTTCGCCCGCATCGCGAAGGAGGCGGACCAGGGCGGTCTGCACTCGCTGTGGGTGATGGACCACTTCTTCCAGATCAACATGGTGGGCCCGGCGGACGACCCGATGCTGGAGGGCTACACGGCGCTCGCCTACGCGGCGGCGCTGACGGAGCGGATCACGCTCGGCACGCTGGTCACCGGCGTGACGTACCGGCACCCCGGCATCCTGGTGAAGACGGTGACGACGCTGGACGTCCTGTCCGGCGGGCGGGCCTGGCTCGGCATCGGCGCGGCCTGGAACGAGGAGGAGTCGCGCGGGCTCGGCGTGCGGTTCCCGCCGACGGCGGAGCGGTTCGAGCGGCTGGAGGAGACGCTGCGGATCGCGCACCAGATGTGGGACGGCGACGAGTCGGCGTTCCAGGGCGAGCACTACCAGCTGGAGCGTCCGCTGAACTCGCCGCAGTCGCTGCGGCGGCCGCATCCGCGGATCCTGATCGGCGGCACGGGCGAGAAGAAGACGCTGCGGTTCGTCGCGAAGTACGCGGACGCCTGCAACATCTTCGACGGCGACGAGCTGCCCCGGAAGCTGGAGGTGCTGCGCGAGCACTGCGAGCGGGAGGGCCGCGACTACGCCGAGATCGAGAAGACGTCGCTGACCTTCTTCACCGGGACGCCGTCGGTCGGCGCGGCGGTCGACACGGTCGGGCGGCTCGCCGAGCAGGGCGTGGACGAGGTGATCTTCTCGCAGGGCACGGGCCAGGACCTGACGGGCATCCTCGCGGAGGCCCTCGCGCAGACGGAGAAGATCGTCCCGGCGGGGCGCTGAACCGAGAGAGCCCCGCTCAGCGCCGGGATGGACCGGCTCAGTCGGATGGCCCGGAATTGGCTCTTCTGCTGGGCCGGTCCGCCGACCTAGGTTCGGCGGCATGACGGCGACCCGAGACACGACGATCAATGAGAAGGCGCGGCTGTTCCGCTCGTACCACGAGGGGCTGCTGGTCCTGCCGAACGCCTGGGACGCGTGCAGCGCGGTGATGATCGAGCGGGCCGGGGCGGCCGCGATCGGGACGTCCAGCGCGGCGGTCTCCTGGGCGCTCGGCAGGCCGGACGGCGAGCATGTCGGCCGCGACGCGATGGCGGCGGCGGTACACCGCATCGCGGGCGCGGTCGGCGTTCCGGTCTCCGCGGACGTCGAGGGCGGGTACGGTCCCGGCGCGGGCGATGTGGCGGCGACGGTCGAGGCGGTGGTGGACGCGGGCGCGGCCGGGATCAACCTGGAGGATTCGCCGGGTCCGGCGGGCAGCCCGCTGCACCCGCCCGGCGCGCAGGCGGAGCGGATCGCGGCGGCCCGTGCGGCCGCGGCGGGTGCGGGCGTGCCCGACCTGGTGGTGAACGCGCGCACCGATGTCTTCTTCCACCAGGTCGGCGACCCGGCGGGGCGGCTGGACGAGGTGATCGCGCGGGCGGGCCGGTACGCGGAGGCGGGCGCGGACTGCCTGTTCGTCCCGGGACTTCTGGACCTCGGCCTGCTGCGGACGCTGACGGCCGCGGTCCCGATCCCGGTCAACGCGGGGTCGTTCTTCGCGGGCGGCCCGACGGTGGCGATGCTGGCGGAGGCGGGCGTCCGGCGCGTCAGCGTGGGAACGGCGCTGGCGGGCGCGGCCTACACGGCGGTGCTGCGGGCGGCCGAGGCGTTCCTGCGGGACGGCGATCTGGATGCGACCGCCGGCAGCGTCTCGCCCCTCGAACTGGACGGCGCGATGCGCCGCACCGTCGGCTGACGGCGGAACAAGCCGCCCACCAGCCGGCGGCTGGCTTCTCGGGCTCAGGACGGGGCGGACCGCGACGCCTCACACGTCCAGAGCATCGCCCATAGGCTGCCCCGCCGGGTTGCGGAGCGAGCAAGCCCGGCTTCCCGTTGACCTCGGCGGGGGCGGAGGCGAGTGCGGCGACGGTGATCGGGGCCGGGTCAGGCGGCCGCCGTGGTGAAGACCCACTTCTTGTACGACCAGTAGCGGAACGCCGAGCCGAGCACCACGCCCGCGAGGAGGCCGAGGTTGTAGGCGATGCCGCCGTGCAGCCCGAGCGAGTAGTAGGTGAAGCCGGTGCACAGGATCTGGATCCCGAGGCCGACGCCGTTCAGCGCGAAGAAGATCGCGAACTCGCGGCCGGAGCCGTCGCTGTCGCGGTGCCGGAACGTCCAGTAGCGGTTGAGCAGGTAGGAGCTCAGTGTGGACACGACGGTCGGCACGGCGACGCTGGTCACAGGGCTGCCGCCGAGCCAGGCGCGCATCAGGTTGGCGCCGAAGATCATGATGAGGGTGCCGACGAACCCGACGAGTCCGAAGCTGAGCAGCTCGCGGAGGAACGCCCGGTACGCGGGTGCGGACGAGACCGTTTTCGCCGGTCTCGACCGCTGCATGGTGCTCACTCGCCCAGACCTTACCTGAACGGTACATATAACGACGTCACAACCCGGCCAAATCGGCCCGCCCCCATCCGGCCCGCACCGGGCCTGGGCGCGGGATGGGGCGCTCAGCGCTCGGCGGTGGCGGTGGCCGGGGCCAGCAGGACGATCAGCCCCGCGAGCGCGGCCGGGACGGCCAGCGCCCACGCGAGCCCGACGCCCTGCGCGACGAATCCGATGACGGGCGGGCCGCCGAGCAGGCCGAGGTAGCCGACGCCGGTGACCCGGGAGATCCCGGCGGCGGCCGGGACGCCGGGGACGTTCCCGGCGGCGCTGAACGTGACGGGCGCCACGACGGCGACGCCGAGGCCGAAGAGCGTGAAACCGGACACGGCGGCCACCGGGTGCGCGAGCAGCAGCCCGAGGGCGAGCCCGGCCGCCGCGACCAGCGAGCCGGTCCGGAGCACGGTGACGGGGCCGAAGCGGGCGACGACGCGGTCGCCGGCGAGCCGGCCGGCGGTCATCGCGATCGCGCATCCGGCGTAGCCGAGCCCGGCCGCGCCGGGTCCGGTGCCGAGGCTCTCTCGCAGGTAGATGGCGCTCCAGTCGGCCATGGCGCCCTCGCCGACGAACGAGCAGAGCCCGATGACGCCGAGCATGATCAGCGGCCGGCGGGCGGCGCGGGCGGCCGCGGACCCGCGCCGCTTGGAGCCCGCCCCGTCCGGCGCTCCGGAGGCGCCGTCGAGGGCGGGGGCCACCGGGTCCGGGAGCGCATCGATGGAACGGTCCAGAAGGTCGCGGCAGCCGACCAGGAGCAGCAGCACCAGCACCGCCGCCGCGATCGTCAGATGCACCGCCACCGGGACGCCCGCGTGCGCCGCGGCGGATCCGACCAGCGCCGACAGCAGCGTCCCGATGCTGTACGCGCCGTGCAGGCCGGACATCAGCGGGCGCCCGTAGCCGCGCTCGACGGCGACGCCCTGGGCGTTCATCGCCACGTCCATCAGGCCGAGCGAGCCGCCCATCAGCACCAGGGAGCAGATCAGCGATCCGAGGTTCCACGACAGCCCCAGCGGGACGAGCGACAGCGCGCCCACCGCCCCGGCGGCGATCGTCGTGGCGCGGCTGCCCCAGCGGTGCACGATCCGGCCGGCGAACCGGACCGCCGCGACCACGCCGACCGGCGCGCCGAGCAACGCGACGCCCATCGTGCCCGCGCCGAGCCCGAGATGCTCCTTGATCTGCGGGATCCGCGCCACCCAAGCCGCGCCGAGCAGGCCGTGCGCCACGAACGCCACCGTCACCGCCAGGCGCGCCCGCACCGGCGCGGCGATCTCCTCCGTCACCACCCAGCCGACTGTACGTGCCTTACGCTCCGGCTCGATACGGCCGATCGGTGACAAAGATCGGAGGCGGGGGGTCAGGCCGCGAGGTCGGCGAGCGGCACCGCCGGGTCGGCCAGCCGGGCCCGGTCGACCTGGCGCCCGGAGCGGATCAGCGCCTGGACGTCCCCGGTCACGTCCCACACGTTGACGTTCATCCCGCCGACGACCCGGCCCTCGTGCAGCCAGAACGCGATGAACTCGCGGGCCGCGACGTCGCCGCGGTAGACGACCTCGTCGTACTCCCCCGGCGCGGCGACGCCCGACATCTCCATGCCGAGGTCGTACTGGTCGCTGAAGAAGTACGGGACGCGGTCGTACACGACGTCCCGGCCGAGCATGGCGCGCGCCGCGGCGGGCCCGCCGTTCAGCGCGTTCGCCCAGTGCTCCACCCGGATCCGGCGGCCGAGCAGCGGGTTGTAGGCGTTGGCGACGTCGCCCGCGGCGTAGACGTCGGGGTCGGAGGTGCGCAGCGACTGGTCGACGAGGATCCCGTCGGAGACCTCCAGGCCCGCCTTCTCGGCGAGCCGCGCGTTCGGCCGGACGCCGATGCCGACGACGACCACGTCCGCGGGCACCTCGGCGCCGCCGGAGGTGACCACGGCCGACACCTGCCCGGCGCCCCAGAACCCCGCGACGCCCTGGTCGAGCCGGACGTCGACGCCGTGCTCGTGGTGCAGGTCGGCGAACAGGCGGCCGAGTTCGGGACCGAGCGCGGCGTGCAGCGGCGCCGGCTCCGGTTCGATGATCGTGACCTCGTTGCCGTAGGCGCGGGCGGCGGCGGCCGTCTCCAGCCCGATCCAGCCGGCCCCGGCGACGACGACGCGCCGGCCGCCGTGCGCGAGCGCCTGCTTCAGCGCCGCCGAGTCGGCCATGGTGCGCAGGTAGTGGATGCCCTGGAGCTTGGAGCCGGGGACCTCCAGGCGGCGGGGGGACGCGCCGGTCGCGAGGAGCAGCCGGGTGTAGCGGATGGGTTCCTTGGTCGACAGCCGCACCTCGTGGGCGGCCCGGTCGATCGCCGTGACCGAGACGCCGACGCGCAGTTCGACGTCGTGCTTGTCGTACCAGTCCGCCTCGTGGACATGCGCCTTCTCGCGGGGCTCCTTGTCGAGCAGGAACCCCTTGGACAGCGGCGGGCGCTCGTACGGCCGCTCGATCTCCTCGCCGATCAGCAGCACGCGGCCCGCGAAGCCCTCCTCGCGGAGCGTCTCCGCCGCCTTGGCTCCGGCAAGGCCGGCACCGACGATGACGAACGTCTCCTCGGGCATGGCGACCTCCTGTAGATGACTTGTAGCTATCCCTACAGCGGCCTCCGTAACGAGACAAGGGCCATCGTTCGGCGCGTCGGGGCGGAATGCACGCGCCCGTGCCCGCCCTGTGCGGGCGGCTGCGGTGCGGCTAGTGCGGGCGGCCGCCGAGGAGGCGGTGCCGCGCCATCGCCGACAGGTCGGTGAGGGAGGCGATCTGGTCGACGACGGCGCGCAGCCGGGCCGCGTCGTCGTCGGCGTCCACGAACGCCTCGCGGAACCCGGGGTCGAGGGAGGCGGGCGCGCCGGCGAGCATCATCTCCGCCAGCTCGGTGATCAGGGTGCGCTGGCGGGCCCTGACCTCCTCGTGGCTGATCCACACGTAGTGCGCCGTGATGCCCTTGAGCAGCGCGTTCTCCAGCCGCTGCTCGCGCGGCACGATCAGCTCGGCGGCGTACCGGGTGAGCGGCCGGTCGCCGTGGGCGGCGCGGGTGGCGGACTCGGCGGCCAGGCAGAACCGCCCGATGAGCGTGCTCGTGAGGTTCTTGAGCGCGGCGAGGCTGCGCGGCGTGCCGTCGTAGCGGTCCGGCCAGTACGGCTCGGCGAGCAGCGCTGCGAACCGCTCCTCCAGCTCGTTCATGTCGGCGTCGGCGCAGTACAGCTTGGCGGCGGTGGCGGCGACGAGGCGGCGCTCGGCGGGGTCGGCGAGCAGCGCGAAGTCGACGTGCCCGGCGACGAGCGCGTCCTCCAGGTCGTGGACGGAGTAGGCGACGTCGTCGCTCCAGTCCATGACCTGGGCCTCGAAGCAGGTCCGGCCGGGCGGGGCGTCCTCGCGGACCCAGCGGGCGACGGCCACGTCGTCGGCGTACACGCCGAA
Source organism: Spirillospora sp. NPDC000708 (assembly GCF_040299565.1). Taxonomy (NCBI): domain Bacteria; kingdom Bacillati; phylum Actinomycetota; class Actinomycetes; order Streptosporangiales; family Thermomonosporaceae; genus Spirillospora; species Spirillospora sp. NPDC000708. The sequence continues at coordinate 39,594 of NZ_JBEPCJ010000086.1, read as the reverse complement.
CTTGCCGTTGACGGCGTCCTCCTGCGTCCACGGGTACTTCATCGCCGCGTCGAGGGCCGCGCGGGTCAGGTTGAGGCCGACGCTGCGGCCGTACAGGGGCGGGCCCTCCGGGGCGAACGACTTCGGCTCCAGCCGGGTCAGGACGCGCAGGCTCTGCGCGTTGCCCTCGAAGCCGCCGCAGTCGCGGGCGACGACGTCCAGCGCGGACTCGCCGTTGTGGCCGAACGGCGGGTGCCCGATGTCGTGCGACAGGCACGCCGCCTCGACCAGGTCGGGGTCGCAGCCGAGGGACTTGCCGAGCTCTCGCCCGACCTGGGCGCACTCCAGCGAGTGGGTGAGCCGGGTGCGCAGGCTCTGCACGGTGTCGGCCGCGGCGTCCGCGCCCGGCGAGGCGACCTGGGTCTTGGCGGCGAGCCGGCGGAGCGCGGCGCTGTGCAGCACCCGGGCGCGGTCGCGTTCGAAGGCCGTGCGGTCGCGGCGCTTGGGGGGCTCGGGCGCCCAGCGCAGCCTGTCGGTGCCGGAGTATCCGGACCCTTCCGAGCGTCCGGTGCGTGACGGATTCTGGGTCATGTGCTTCCAGGGTAAGCGGGCAAAGGGAAAGTAAGCGGGCGGAGGGTCCCCGGGTTTCGGCGGCGCCCCGCGCGGGCGGCGCCCGGTCCCGTGGCGGCGCGGCGGCTCAGCGGGTCGGCGTGCCCCCGGGGGTCCCGCCGGGCGGCGCGCCGGGCGACACCGTCGCGGTCGGATCACCGTGGATGATCTTGATGGTCTCGCTCGGCGTCTTCACGCTCTTGCCGAGCAGCACGTACGACAGGTACCCGCCGGTCTCCCGCACGATGTAGTGGAACTGGGTGTCGCGGGTCTGCACGCTCGGGCCGCTGCGGGTCGGCGACGCGGCCGCCTTGATGCCGCTGTCCTCGGCCATCCGCTTGGAGCGCAGCGCGTGCGGCGGGTCCGTGACGATCACGCCGGACGTCCAGTGCCGCGCCTTGTAGACCTTCCCGACCGCCTTCATGCTCTGCAGCGTGTCGCGCCCGTCCGGCACCGCGACGACCTTGGACGCGGGCACACCGCCCTTCTCGATCAGCCACCGGCGCCCGGACTCGGCCTCGGTGTAGTTGTCGCCGGGCGCCCGGCCGCCGACGGTGACGATCGCGGGCGCGACCTTGTCGCGGTACAGGTCGAGGGCGTGCTGCAGGCGCCACCGCAGCGTCGGGGACGGCACCCCGTTGTACTGCGCGGCGCCGAGCACGATGATCGCGTCCGAGCGGGGCCGCTCGTCCTGCCGGGCCTGGTACCAGACGCGGGCGCCGACGGTCAGCGGGGTCAGCACGGCGATGGCGAGGAGGCTGCACAGCACGGTCACCGGGACGGTGAACCAGAGCGGCCGCGGGCGCCGTCCGCGCCTCTTGCGGCCGCGCGGGCGCTCACCGGTCTCCTCGGGCTCGTCCGGGTCGTGGTCCGGCAACTCGACTTCCAACGTCATCGCTCTGGACACGTTAGTGAGATGGCCCGGCGGGCGCCGGAGGTTCGCAGGTCCGGCGTGTTGCACGCCCCACATTTCCCGTTCCGGACGCCCGGTTCCGGGCGGCCGCCCCGCGCGGGGACGGCCGCCCGGCCGGGATCAGCGGCTGTCGCTGCCTCCGGCACCGGCCGCCTCGATCGCGGCGCGGCCCGCCTCGAGCCGCGCCACCGGTACCCGGAACGGCGAGCAGGACACGTAGTCCAGGCCGACCTCGTGGCAGAAGTGCACCGAGTCGGGGTCGCCGCCGTGCTCGCCGCAGATGCCGAGCTTGATCCCCGGACGGGCCTTGCGGCCCTCCTCGGCGGCGATCCGGACGAGCCGCCCGACGCCCTCCCGGTCGAGGGTCTCGAACGGCGACACCCCGAAGATCCCGAGTTCGAGGTAGCGGGAGAAGAACGCCGCCTCGACGTCGTCGCGGGAGAAGCCCCACGTCGTCTGGGTGAGGTCATTGGTGCCGAAGGAGAAGAACTCGGCGGCCTCGGCGATCTGCCCGGCGGTCAGCGCCGCCCGCGGCAGCTCGATCATGGTGCCGACCAGCGCCGGGACGTCCACGCCGGTGGACTCGCGCACCTCGTCGAGGATGCCGCGCGCCTCGTCGCGGACGGCCTCCAGCTCCTGCACCGCGCCGACGAGCGGGATCATGATCTCCGGGCGGGGGTCCCCGCCGGCGGCCCGGCGGGCCGCGGCGGCCTCGGCGATCGCGCGCACCTGCATCGCGAAGAGCCCCGGAATCACCAAACCCAGCCGCACGCCGCGCAACCCCAACATAGGGTTCTGCTCGTGCAGTCGGGTGACTGCCTCGAGCAGTCTCCGGTCCCTGGGGTCGGCGCCGTCGCCGGCGAGGGCGACCCTGACCGACAGCTCGGTGAGGTCGGGGAGGAACTCGTGCAGCGGCGGGTCGATGAGCCGGATCGTGACCGGCAGCCCGTCCATGGCCGCGAAGATGCCCTCGAAGTCCTGCTTCTGCAGCGGCTCCAGGGCGTCCAGCGCGGCCTGCCGCTCCTCGCCGCCCTCGGCGAGGATCAGTTCCTCGACGAGCCGCCGCCGGTCGCCGAGGAACATGTGCTCGGTGCGGCACAGCCCGATCCCCCGCGCGCCGAACCGGCGGGCCCGCGCGGCGTCCTCGGGGTTGTCGGCGTTGGCGCGCACCGCCATCGCCGCCTTCGCGTCGGCGTGCTCCATGACGCGGTCCACCGCGACGACCAGCTCGTCGCCGTCCGCGGCGGACAGCTCGCCCTCGAAGTACCGGACGACCGGGGAGTCCTCGACCGGGACCTCGCCGAGGTAGACGTCGCCGGACGACCCGTCGATCGAGATGACGTCGCCCTCGCGGACGGTGACGCCGCCGGGCGCGGTGAACGACCCGGCCTTGACGTCGACGTCGAGCTCCTCGGCGCCGCACACGCAGGTCTTGCCCATGCCGCGGGCGACGACGGCGGCGTGCGAGGTCTTGCCGCCGCGCGAGGTCAGCACGCCCTTGGCGGCGACCATGCCGGACAGGTCGTCGGGGTTGGTCTCGCGGCGGACGAGGATGACGTCCTCGCCCCGCTCGGCCCACTCGACGGCCCGCTCGGAGGTGAACACGGCCTTGCCGACGGCGGCGCCGGGCGAGGCGTTCATCCCCTTGGTGATCTTCTTGACGCCGTCGACCCTGCTGGCGAACCGGGGGAACATCAGCTGCGCGAGCTGGTCGCCGGTCACCCGGCGGGCCGCCTCGTCGGCGTCGATGAGCCCCTGGTCGAGCAGCTGGCAGGCGATCCGGAACGCGGCGGCGGCGGTCCGCTTGCCGACCCGGGTCTGCAGCATCCACAGCTTCCCGCGCTCGATCGTGAACTCGATGTCGCACATGTCGCGGTAGTGGTTCTCGAGCGTCTCCATGATCTCGAGAAGCCGGTCGTAGGACGCCTTGTCGATCCGCTCCAGCTCCGTCAGCGGGACGGTGTTGCGGATGCCGGCGACGACGTCCTCGCCCTGCGCGTTCTGCAGGTAGTCGCCGTAGATGCCCTGGTGCCCGGACGCGGGGTCGCGGGTGAAGGCGACGCCGGTCCCCGAGTCCATCCCCATGTTGCCGAAGACCATCGAGCAGATGTTGACGGCGGTGCCGAGGTCGACGGGGATGCGCTCCTGGCGGCGGTACAGGATCGCGCGGGGGGCGTTCCAGGACTCGAACACCGCCTGGGTGGCGAGGTCCATCTGCTCGCGCGGGTCGGTCGGGAACTCCCGCCCGGCCCGCTCGCGGACGATCGTCTTGAACCGGTCCACCAGCTCCTTGAAGTCGTCGGCGGTGAGGTCCACGTCGTCCTCGGTGCCGCGGGCCCGCTTGACGTCCTCGACGGCGTCCTCGAACAGGTCGCCGTCCACGTCCAGGACCGTCTTGCCGAACATCTGGATCAGCCGGCGGTAGGAGTCCCACGCGAACCGCTCGTCGCCGGCCTGGGCGGCGAGGCCGTGCACGGACTCGTCGTTGAGACCGACGTTCAGGACGGTCTCCATCATCCCGGGCATGCTGAACTTGGCTCCCGAGCGCACGCTGACCAGCAGCGGGTCCTCGGGCTGGCCGAGCTTCTTGCCCATCGCCTTCTCCAGGGCGGCGAGGTGGGCGTTCACCTCCTCCGCCAGTCCCTCGGGCAGGGTCCCGTGCTCAAGGTAATGCCGGCAGGCCTCCGCGGTGATCGTGAACCCGGGGGGCACGGGCAGGCCGAGGTTGGTCATCTCGGCCAGGTTGGCGCCCTTGCCGCCCAGCAGATCCTTGAGGTCCTTGTTTCCCTCGGTGAAGTCGTACACGAACTTCGGCACGGGGAGCTCCTTCTCGCTCCGGTTCCACCCAGTGACAGTTCCGGACCCCCGCGCCGGAGAGCGCGCGCCGTCGCGTTCTCCCAGGCGGCGGGTCCGCTGCCCTGTTTGCCGGGACTGTACCCGCGGATGACCCGGTCTCCCGGCACCCCATGCGCGGAGCGACGTTTCCGCAGCTCAGAGGCCGTTTAATGGTCTATTCCAAGTGGTCTATTCCAGTACCGGGAGGGCCACGCCGCCCATGAGGCCGCACACCGCGCGCCCGGCGCCGGGGAAACATCCCGCGCTCCTGGCGCACCCATTGCTCTGGAGAGGGAATGATGGATCAAGGAGGTGAGGCTGTGAGGCCGAAGGTCGCCGGCGGCCGGGCAGGAGACCCGTTCGCCCCGATCGCCGATTTCGGGTTCCTGTCCGACTGCGAGACGACCGCGCTCGTCGCGCCGAGCGGGAACATCGAGTGGATGTGCCTGCCGAAGATGGACTCGCCCAGCGTGTTCGGGTCGATCCTGGACCGGGACGCCGGGTACTTCCGGGTCGGCCCCGCGGGCGTGGAGGTGCCCGCCGCGCAGCGCTACATCCCCGGCACGATGGTGATGGAGACCACCTGGTGGGTGCACGGGGGCTGGCTCGTGGTCACCGACGCGCTGCTCATGGGGCCGTGGCACCACGAGACGGAGCGGTCCCACACGCACCGCCGCGCCCCCACCGACTACGACGCCGACCACGTCCTGCTGCGGATGGTGCGGTGCGTGAACGGCCAGGTCCAGGCGCGGCTCGACTGCATGCCGGTCTTCGACTACGGCCAGACCCCGGCCCGCTGGGAGCACACCGGCTCCGGGTACCACGAGGCCGTCGCGCGCGGGAACGGCGTCGGGCTGCGCCTGACCACCGACATGAACGTGGGCTTCGAGGGGTCGCTCGCCACGGCCCGGACGCTGCTGAAGCAGGGCGAGTCCCGGTTCGTCGCGCTGTCGTGGAGCGAGCACGCGGCGCCGTCGTCGTGGGAGGAGGCGCAGGAGCGGCTCGTCTGGACCGTCCACCACTGGCAGCACTGGCTGGACCGCGGCCGGTTCCCCGACCACCCGTGGCGCAGCCACCTGCAGCGCAGCGCCCTCACCCTCAAGGGGCTGACGTTCGCGCCGTCGGGCGCGGTCGCGGCGGCGGCGACGACGTCGCTGCCGGAGACGCCGGGCGGCGACCGGAACTGGGACTACCGCTACACCTGGATCCGCGACTCCACCATGGCGCTGTGGGCCTTCTACACCCTCGGGTACGACTGGGAGGCCAACGACTTCTTCTACTTCATCACCGACGTCGCCGAGGCCGCCGAGGGCAAGCTGCAGATCATGTACGGGCTGGACGGCCGGGAGGAGCTGCCCGAGTCCACGCTCGAGCACCTGACCGGCTACGACAACGCCCGCCCCGTGCGCATCGGCAACGAGGCGTACATGCAGGCCCAGCACGACGTGTGGGGCGCGATCATCGGGTCGATCTACCTGTTCGTGCGCAAGCGCGACCGGCTCGACGACCGGCTCTGGAAGATCGTCGTCAAGCAGGTGGAGGACGCGCTCGCCAACTGGCGCACCCCCGACTGCGGGATGTGGGAGGTGCGCGGCGAGCCGCAGCACTTCACCTCGTCCAAGGTGTTCTGCTGGGTCGCCGCCGACCGGGGCGCGCGGCTGGCCCGGGTCCGCGGCGACAAGGAGCGGGCGGAGCGCTGGCAGGCCGCCGCCGACGAGATCCACGCCGACGTGCTGGCGAACGCGCTCGACGAGCGCGGGGTGTTCACCGCGCACTACGGGGCGACCGCGCTGGACGCGTCGGCGCTGCTGATCCCGCTGCTCGGGTTCCTGCCGGCGGACGACAAGCGGGTCCGGGAGACGGTGCTCGCCATCGCGGACGAGCTGTCCGAGGACGACCTCGTCCTGCGGTACCGGGCGACCGAGACCGACGACGGGTTCGAGTCGGAGGAGGGCACCTTCACCATCTGCTCGTTCTGGCTGGTCAGCACGCTGGTGATGATCGGTGAGCTGGAGCGGGCGCGGGCGCTGTGCGAGAAGCTGCTGTCGTACGCGAGCCCGCTGCAGCTGTACGCCGAGGAGATCGACCCGCACACCGGGCGGCATCTCGGCAACTTCCCGCAGGCGTTCACCCACCTCGCGCTCATCAACGCGGTGATGCAGGTGATCAACGCGGAGGGCGAGCAGGAGCAGCCGCCGCTGGCCTGAGCCGGCCTGACGGGGACCGAGCCGTGGCCGGGGACGCCCCCGGCCACGGCGCTTTCCGTCGCGGGTCGGCACGCCGCCCGCGGGTCGGCTCGCCGCCGCGGTTCAGCTCGCGGCCGGGGCGACCCGGTTCAGCGGCGCGGGCGTGATCGTCGGGTGCGCCTTGAGGTACGCCACGAACGCCTCGTGGTCGGGCAGGTCGTTGCGGTACGCGCCGGTGAACCCGGTGAAGGCGGTGTAGCCGTCCGCGCCGATCAGCGTGTAGGCGAGCGCCGCCAGCCGGTACCTCCCGGACGGGTCGAGCGGCTTCCCGCCGATCGTGACGTCCGCCGGGTCCACGCGGTCGCCGGCCGGCCGGGACGCGTCGTAGGAGTAGCGGACGTTCCCCGACACGGCGAACGGCGCGAACTTCGCGCCCTGCCACTGCTGCTCCAGCGCCTGATGGATCTGCTCGCCGGTCACCGTGACGGTGAGGATCGGGTTGCCGTACCCGTAGGCGTTCCACGCCTCGCCGAACGTCACCCGCCCGTCGGCGTCGCCGGCGGCGGTCCCCTTCGCGTACGGCAGGTCCCGCGCGACCGCGTTCGAGCCGGTGACGGGCTTGGTCGCGACGAGCGCGAGATCGGCGCGGCCCTTGCGGGACGTCCCGGCCGCCCAGTACTGGACGTCGGCGGCGAGGTCGCCCATCGTGCTCTCGCCGGCGCCGTTCTGCGCCCGGGTGAAGTCGCCGGTCTGCCGCGCCAGCGGCCGCGCGGCCAGCGCGTTCCCGCGCGCCGTCCAGTAGTCGGCGATCTTCTGCACCGCCGGGTCGGGCGCGATGTCGCGGGTCACCGGGTGGTTGACGGCCCTGGTCGCGCTCCGGACCACCTCGCCCCGGCCGTCCAGCCGCAGGTCGATCTCGCTGATCAGCCGGCCGTGGTTCAGGCCCTCGATCACCGGGCGGGGGTTCCCCGCCGGGTCTGCGATCGTGCAGTCGAAGCCGGCGTGCCAGTGCCCGGTGAAGATCGCGTCGATGTCCGGGGACGCCTGCTTCGCGAAGTCGATGACGGGGCCGTGCGGGTCCTTGCAGCCGTCGAAGCCCGCGCCGTCCGCCGAGCCGCCGTCGTGGACGTTCGCCACGATCGCCTTCACGCCGCGCCGCCTCAGTTCCGCCGCGTACCGGTTCGCCGTCTCCAGCAGCGGCAGCGACCGCAGGTCAGGCTGGTAGGACGTGGAGCCGGTCGGGGTGTCCGGGACGGTCAGGTCGATGAACCCGACGGGGATCCTCCGGCCGCCGTCCCCGCGCACCCACTCGATGTTGTACGGCTTGAGGATCGGCTTCCCGGTCTTCGCGCCGACGATGTTGCCGGTGTAGAAGGGGAAGTCGGCGCCCCGGAACCGGTGTCCCGTCGAGTCGGTGAAGCAGCTGTCGACGTCCACCTCCCCGAAGCAGCGGCCCTTCATCATGTGGTCCTTGAGGAACGCGGCGGAGACGTCGAGCTCGTGGTTGCCGACCGTGGAGAACCGGACGCCGAGCTTGTTGAGCACCTCGATCGTCGGCTCGTCCCGGAACGCGTCGACCTCGAACGGCCAGCCGCTGAAGTTGTCGCCGACCGAGAACAGGATCGAGTTCCGCTTCCCCTCCCGCAGCCGCTCCAGGTGCGCGGCGTTGTAGGCGGCGCCGCCGACCTTCAGGACCGTCCCGTCCGGCAGCGTCACCTGCCCGTTCGCGGCGTCGTTGGGGGGCTGCAGGTAGCCGTGGAGGTCGGTGATGGACAGCAGTTGCACGTCGACGGGGGCGGGCTGCCCGGCGTGCGCGGCGGGCACCGTCCCCGCCGTGAGGGCGGCGAGGGCGAGCGCGCCCCCGGCCAGCCGTCGGGACAATCGAGACACGAGGCACCTTCCGCCGGGTCGGACCGATCGGCAGAAGATCATCAGGGCCGGATGTCCGGCGGGCGAGGGGGAGATCATCGGGGGGTGAACGGTGCCCGAGCGCCATGATCACAACTTGGCGACGGCCGCCGGGAAAGCCCGATTTGTGACCTTGGTCGCGTACCTTCCCGCTGTGACAATGCCACCGGACGCTGACGACGTCGAGGAGACCCCCGGAGAACCGTCCGCCGCGGACGCCTGGACCCCGCCGGACACCGGCGCCGCCGCGCCTCCCCCGCCGCCGGAGCACGCCGCCGCCCCCGCGCCGCCCCTGCCCGGCCCAGCGGGCCCACCGGGCCCGCTCGGGCCGCCCGGTCCGCCGCCCGCGCCCGGCCGCCGCCGCACGAATCCGTTCGCGATCGTCGCGCTGGTCACCGGGCTCTTCGGCCTCGTCGTCTTCGCCATCGGCTTCGCCATCGCGGCGTTCGTCCAGGCGGGACGCCGTGGAGAGAAGGGCCGCGCCCTCGCCGCCGTCGGCCTCGCCGCGTCCGCCGCCTGGATCACCGCCGCCGCACTCGTCCTGGCCACGGGCGTCCTGGACAAGGCCGCCGGCGGCGGCGACGAAGCCCCGGCCGCCAAGGGCGGCAAGCCGCGCGTCACGGCCCTGCTCGCCGGCGACTGCTTCACCGGGCTCGAAGAGGACCTCAACAGCGTCTACGTGACCAAGACGCCGTGCACCCAGCCCCACGAGGGCGAGATCGGCGCCGTCGTCACGCTGCCCGACGTCCCGTACCCGGGCGACGCGGAACTCGTCACCCAGGCGACGAAGGAGTGCAAGGACAAGACGGAGTTCCTGATGAACAACCGCTACGCCGACGATCTCGAACTGCACATCGACCGCCCCCGCCGCGGCACCTGGACGAAGGGCCGCCACGAAGTCACCTGCGTCCTCCGCTATACCGGCTCCGAGAAGCTCACCGCGCCGCTGACCAGCGCGGAATGGGGAACGCGGACCTACACGCAGCTGGTCGCCGGCGACTGCATCGACGACTGGAAGGACGGCGCGCTCCTGAACCTCGTCGACTGCAAGAAGAAGCACCGCTACCAGGTCTACGCCACGTACGACATGCGCGGCGGCGGCAAGTACCCGACCGAACGGACGATCGAGGAGAAGGCCACGGTGCAGTGCGCCAAGCGCGCCGCCAAGATCTTCAAGGGTGATCCGCCCCAGCACGTCCTGCCGTGGTTCGGCTACCCCGCGAAGGAGGGCTGGCAGATGGGCGACCGCAGGATCCTGTGCATGTTCAAGGCCGCGGGCGCTCCCCTGAAACGATCGCTGATGCCGAAGTGAGCGCGGACGACGACGCCGCCCGGCCTCCGGTGAGCGGTGGGGCAGGAAGCGAGTGGGCTCCGCCTGACGCGGCGCTCGCCGAGACGGCGGCCGAGCGTGCGGCGCATGGGGCCGAAGGGGCCGGAGAGTCCCCGGCGCCGGAGACGCCGCAAACGGTGCTCCGGCGGCGGACGAACGGGTGGGCCAAGGGGGCGCTCGTCGCCGGCGTCGTCGGGCTGGCGCCCTTGGCGGTGGGGTTCGCCGTCACGGCGTTCGTGCAGACGGGGCGGCGCGGCGAGAAGGGCCGGGGAATGGCGGTCGGCGGTATCGCCGCTTCGGTGGTGTGGATCGCCGTCGGTGCCGTCGTCGCGGCGATGCTGCTCTCACCGGGCGACGGGGACTCCGGCGACGGCGGCAAGGGCCGTGCGACCGTCCTTTCCCGGCTCCAGGCCGGCGACTGCTTCGCCGGGTTCCGAGAAAGCGCGACCGACATGGCCGTCACGGCGCTGCCGTGCACGCGGCCGCATGACGGCGAGGTCGTCGCGCAGGCGGCGCTGCCGGACGACGCCGAGTATCCCGGCGACAAGAAGTTGGCGGGCGAGGCGACCAAGGTGTGCACGGACCGGCTCGCGTTCCTCGTGAAGAGCCGGTACTACGAGGACCTCGACGTCTACCTCGACAAGCCGGACCAGGCGGCCTGGAGGGCCGGGGACCGGCATGTGACGTGCGTGATGCGCTACGGCGGCGCCGGGTCGCTGGCGGCGCCGCTGGCGACCACCCTCGACCCGGCCAGGAAGACACTGCAGGAGTTCGAGGCCGGCGACTGCTTCGCCGACTGGCAGGGCGCGGACGCGGCGGCCCGCGCCGTCGCGTGCACCGAGCCGCACAAGGTGCAGGTCTATGCCGCGTTCGACCTGCCGTGGGAGGGCCTCGCCACCTCCGGCGTCTCCTGGGCCTACCCCGGCAAGAAGATCATCGACGAGAACGCCGCGCGCGGGTGCCGCAGGCGGGCGGCGAAGGCGTTCGCGGGCCACGCCCGGCCCGCCGGGGTCAGGACCGACTTCGTGGGGCCCTCGGCCAAGGCCTGGTACTTCGGCGTCCAGAAGGTGATCTGCCTCCTCCGGGCGGACAAGGGGACGCTGAAGAGGTCCGTGCTGGGCAGGTGAACGGGCCGGGGGGGCGCCCGGGGGGCGGCGGGGCCCC
>NZ_JBEPCJ010000086.1:0-28660 GCF_040299565.1 Spirillospora sp. NPDC000708 | reverse complement strand
TCCCCCGCGGGGGGTGCTCGGGGGCCCTGCGTTCGCGGGGGGGGGGGGGGGGTCGGGGGGCGGGCGGGGGCGGGGGCCCCCGCCCCCCCCCCCGGGACCGGTCAGACGACGGCGCCGGAGTCGCCCGGGGACCGGCGGGTTCGGGGCGCCGTGGTGCGCGGGCGCGGCGCCGGGCCCGCGAAGCGTTCGAGCACGATCGCGAGCGGCGTGGCGGTGAAGACGCTGGAGTACGTGCCGACGAGGATGCCCGCGAGGAGCGCGATCGCGAAGTCGGTCAGCGTGTCGCCGCCGAGCACGGCGAGGGCGGCCAGGATGAACAGGGCTCCCATGCCGGTGTTGACGGTGCGGGGCACGGTCTGCAGCGCCCCCCGGTTCGCGACCTCGGCGAAGGGGGCGCGGGGTTCGGCCGTCCACAGTTCCCGGACGCGGTCGAACACCACCACGGAGTCGTTCACCGAGTAGCCGATGATGGTGAGCAGCGCGGCGAGGAAGACGCCGTCGACGGGCTTGCCGAGCCAGGCGAACAGGCCCGTGACGATCACGACGTCGTGCAGCATCGCCAGCACGGACCCCGCCGCGAACGTCCAGCGGAACCGGAACGTCAGGTAGCCGAGCTGCACCAGCAGGGCCACCCCGAGCGCGATCAGGGCCTTGGTGCGCATCTCGCCGCCGAGGCTGGGCCCGATCAGCTCGTCCCGCTGCTTCGTCGCGCCGCCGCCCTGCTGCGCGAGCGCGTCCCGGACGCGCTCCTCCTGCGCGTCGGTGAGGCCGGCGGTGCGGACGGCGATGCCGTCCTTGCCGGACGTCTGGACGGTGGCCTGCGGGAACCCGGCGCGGGCCACGGCGGAGCGGGCGTCGCCGATGTCGACGGGACGGTTCGTCGTGTACTCGACGGCGCGCCCGCCGGTGAACTCGACGCCGTAGTTCAGGCCGCGGACGGCGATCCCGGCGACGGCGAGGGCGACGACGACCCCCGAGATCGCGAGCCAGAGCGTGCGGCGCCGCATGAGGTCGGGCCGGCGGTCCTCCAGCCAGTGCCGGATCCGGCCGCCGGCGCCGAGGCCGCCCGCCCTGGAGCGGGCGAGGCGGGGTAGGCGGGCCAGGGCCGCGTCGGTGAGGACGCGGCTGAGCAGCATCGCCGACACCAGCGAGGCCAGCACGCCGATGCACAGGGTGACGCCGAACCCCTTGACCGGCCCGGACGCGAGGAAGAACAGCAGGCCGCCGGCGAGCAGCGTGGTGGCGGCGGAGTCGGCGATCGCCGACCACGCCTTGGTGAACCCGATGGCGAGGGCATTGCGCGGGGACCGGCCGGGCGCGGCGGCGCGTTCCTCGCGGGCGCGTTCGAACGCCAGCACGTTCGCGTCGATCGCCATGCCGATCGCCAGGACGAACCCGGCGAGGCCGGGCAGGGTGAGGGTCGCGCCGGCGGCGACGAGCGCGGCGTAGGAGATCAGGGCGTAGCCGGCCAGCGCGACGGTGGCGAGGAGGCCGGCAAGCCGGTAGACGGCGGCGATGAACAGGCCGGTCAGCGCGACGCCGATGACGGCGGCCCAGGCGCTGGCCCTGATCGCCTCCTCACCGAGGGTGGGGCCGACGACCCGCTGCTCGACGACCTTCACCGGGACGGGCAGCGCGCCGCCCTGCACGAGCGCGGCGAGGTCCTTGGCCTCCTCGGCGCCGAAGTTCCCGGTGATCCGGGTGGACCCGCCGGTGATCCCGGTGCCGCAGGCGACGTCGGCGCCGACCTGCGGGGACGAGATGACCTTACCGTCCAGGACGAACGCGACGCGGCGCTCGTCGCCGGTGGCGCAGGCGGCCCGGGCGGTCGCCTTCTCCCAGGCCGCCCCGCCGCCTCCGCGGAACTTGATGCCGACGTCCCAGCCGCCGAGGCCCTCGGGGTCGAACGACGCGCCGGCCGAGCCGATGCCGTCGCCGGTGAGCAGGGCGGGCCCGATGAGGACGGGGCGGCCGTTCTCGTCCGGGATCTCCTTCTCGCCCGCGCCGGCCGCGCCGCCCGCGGCGCGGACGGGGTGGGCGGTGAGCTGCGCGGTCCGGCCGAGCAGCGCCGCCGCGTGCGACGGGTCCTGGACGTCGGGCAGTTCGACGATCAGCCGGCGGTCGCCGGAGCGGGTGATGGACGCCTCGGCGACGCCGAGCGCGTCGACGCGGCGGTGCAGGACCTGGCGGGCGCGGTCGGTGGCCTCGCGGCCGGCCTTCACCGACGGCGAGTCCCGGGTCTCGAGGACGATCTGGGTCCCGCCGCGCAGGTCGAGGCCCAGCCGGGCGGGTTCGGACAGGGCGAGGTACAGCGATGCGGCGAGCACGGCGAACGCCAGGACCGCCCGCACCGCGTTGGCGCGAGTCAAGGGGAAACCTCCACACGGAGCGATGGCGCCGCCGCTTCGCAGGGCGCGGCGCCGCTGGACGGAACGTCAGATCCGTGCGGTGGGAGGGGCGCGTCCCCGCGGCGCGCCCGTCGCGGCGACGACGGGCTCGGGGAAGCCGGCGGCGGGCCGGACGGTCCGGACGAGCGCCGGGCGGACGTCCGGACCGGCGGGCGCGAACGCGCCCGGGGTGACCGGTGCGGACGGCCCGGTGTGGTGCCGCGCCGGCTCGGGGACGGCGTGCGCCGGGCGGGGCGAGGACGCCCGTTCGGTCGCGGCGCGAGCGGTGGCGGTGCGACCGGTTGCTGCGGCGGTGCCGGCGGTGGCGACGGCGCCGACGGCGGCTGCGGGCGGCCCGGCGAGCGCGCCCGTGCTGAGCGCACCCGTGCTGAGGGCACCGGGGCTCAGGGCGCCCGCCGCCGGTGCGCCGGCGAGGCCGAGCAGTCCGAGCGTGAGGGCGAGCAGCCAGCGGACGGCGGCGGGCGAGCGGCGCGGTTCGCGCATGGCCCTCCTCCGTCCCTCGGCCGTCGCGGGCCGCCGGGGCGGCCATGGTCCGCCCAATCTAGGCCACTTCGCGACCGGGCGCATTGGACCGCAACAACGCGAGAAAGCACGGAGTCGGGACTCCGTCAACCAGGCCCCGCGCCACAGCCCCCTACCCGGCCCTCGCCCGCCCGGCGTTACCAGCAGACACTGGCTGGTGTCCCAATCCGGCCACGGCGGCTTCTCCGCGCGCCCATTGCCGGGCCAGGAAAGGCGAATTACTTTCGCGTTACCCACCCCGAACCGGACAGAGGAGTTTCCGGTGGCACGAATCAGACAGACCGCGATCGTCGGGACCGCCGCGCTGGCCGTCCTCGCCGCGGGGATCGCCCCGGCGTCGGCCGCTGGCACCACCATCCGGAAGGGATCGGCCACCGCCGCCCCCTACTCCGGCAACGTGCAGGCCTCGCTGCTCGGCAATGCGACCGTCTCCACGTCGATCGGCAGCGGCTCGTGCAGCCAGTCGACGATGACGGGATCGATCAACTCCGACGGCACGGGCCTGAGCATCGGCAGCGCGAACTTCAGCAGCTGCACCGGCACCGCCTCCGTCTCCATCACCGCGCAGAAGCTGCCGTGGACCGGCGGCAGCGTCGTCTACGACTCCGGCCACAGCGCGAACCGCGACGCGGCGGTCACGATCGCCAACTTCAGCGTCAAGGCCGTGGTCGACCTGTTCGGCGGCATCACCTGCATCTTCGGCGGCAACCTCACCGCCAACGGCTACAACCCCGACAACCCGAACCGCCCGGTCACCAGCAACGCCCAGGCGCAGGTCGGCGTGAACGGCGCCACGGTGAACAAGCAGTCCGGCAGCAACTTCCTCTGCCCGTCCACCGCCACCGTCACCGCGACCTACCAGCTGCAGGGCGAGACCACCGCCGGGTCCGGCACCTACAACCAGACCCTGTACGTCACCAGCTGATCTCCCGAGGGGTGCGCTCCCTCACGACGTGCTCCCGTGAATGATCGCTCCCGAAAAGGAAGCGGGCCGCCCCCGGCGAAGGGGGCGGCCCGCGACCGCGTCCATGGCGAGCCCGGCCGGTGCGAACCCGAGCCCAGGCCCGAGCGCGTGCAGAGCCGGATCAGCAGCCGACGAGCTGAGCGGCCAGGAACGACTCGACCTGGCCGATCGCGATCCGCTCCTGGCTCATCGAGTCGCGCTCCCGGACGGTCACCGCGTCGTCCTCGAGGGTGTCGAAGTCGACGGTGACGCAGAACGGCGTGCCGATCTCGTCCTGCCGGCGGTAGCGGCGGCCGATCGCGCCCGCGTCGTCGAAGTCGACGTTCCAGTTGCGGCGCAGCTGCGCCGCCAGGTCGCGGGCCTTCGGCGACAGGTCGGCGTTGCGCGACAGCGGCAGCACCGCGACCTTGACCGGGGCGAGGCGCCGGTCGAGCCGCATCACGGTCCGCTTCTCCAGCTTGCCCTTGGCGTTGGGCGCCTCGTCCTCGGCGTAGGCGTCCATCATGAAGGTGAGCGTGCAGCGGTCGACGCCGGCCGCGGGCTCGATCACGTACGGGGTGAAGCGCTCGCCGGACTCCTGGTCGAAGAACGACAGGTCCGCGCCGGACGCCTTGGAGTGCGTCGACAGGTCGTAGTCGGTGCGGTTGGCGATGCCCTCCAGCTCGCCCCACTCGCTGCCGACGAAGTCGAACTTGTACTCCACGTCGACGGTGCGCTTGGAGTAGTGCGACAGCTTCTCCGCCGGGTGCTCGTACAGCCGCAGGTTCTCCTTGCGGATGCCGAGGTCGACGTACCACTGCAGGCGCTCGTCGATCCAGTACTGGTGCCATTCCTCGTCGCTGCCGGGCTTGACGAAGAACTCCATCTCCATCTGCTCGAACTCGCGGGTCCGGAAGATGAAGTTGCCCGGGGTGATCTCGTTGCGGAACGACTTGCCGATCTGCCCGATGCCGAACGGCACCTTGCGGCGCGCGGACTGCTGGACGTTCAGGTAGTTGATGAAGATGCCCTGCGCGGTCTCGGGGCGCAGGTAGGCCAGGCCCGACTCGTCCTCGACGGGGCCGAGGTAGGTCTTGAGCAGGCCGTTGAACATCTTCGGCTCGGTGAACGAGCCCTTCACCCCGCAGTTGGGGCAGGTGATGTCGGCGAGCCCGTTCGCGGGCGGCCTGCCGTGCTTCTCCTCGTAGGCCTCCTCCAGGTGGTCGGCCCGGAAGCGCTTGTGGCAGGACTGGCACTCGGTGAGCGGGTCGACGAACGCCTGGACGTGGCCGCTGGCCTCCCAGACCTCGCGCGCCAGGATGACGCACGAGTCCAGGCCGACGACGTCGTCGCGGCCCTGCACCATGGACTTCCACCACTGGCGCTTGACGTTGTTCTTCAGCTCGACCCCGAGCGGCCCGTAGTCCCAGGAGGCGCGGAGCCCGCCGTAGATCTCGCTCGACGGGTAGACCAGGCCCCGCCGCTTGGCGAGGTTGACGATCGTGTCCAGCACATCGGAACGGCGTGCCATGAGTGTTCTCTCCATCCGGCTGGCGGTCGGCGGGTCAGTGCGAACGCCCCGGCCCCGGCGCGGACGGCGGGACGGCGGCGATGGTGATCCCCGGTGATGGTGCGCTGTGAGAGCGGTGAGGCGCGGTCTCCCCGGCGCCTCAGAGCATTCCCCAGCTTAGGGCACCGGAAAGGGTCCCCGGACGGCACCGCCGCGGAGCGTGTCGGACGGTCCGGCCGCGGGGATCGGGAGGCCGGAGCCGGTCGCGCGCCGGAGGTCAGTAGGCGCGGCCGTCGGCGATGCTGCTGTCGATGTTGAGGGTGACGCCGCCGTGCCGCTCCTTGTGGGCGCCCCGGTACTGCTTGATGCGGCGGTGCGGCGGCCACCAGTCGTCCGGCAGGAACCGGTCGCCGTACACGCGGGCCTTGCCGTCCCAGTTCGCGAACCAGATGCCGACGGGCTTGGCGATCCCCTCGGCGGCCCCGACGTCGCGGACGCCCGAGCTCGCGCTGCCGTAGAGGCACGGCTTGTAGTGCTTCTGCCTGACCTTCTCGATCCAGGCGTTCACGAAGCGCAGCACGGCCGCCTTGCAGGTGGTGTTCCTGCTCTTGTAGGCCTCAAGGTCGAGGTAGATGGGCTTGTCGGCGGGGATGCCGAGCGCCTTGGCCTTCGCCACGGCGTCCGCGGCGGTCTTCTTGCCCTGGGACGCGGCGTTCCTCGTGGTGAACTTCTGCGGGCGCGTCCCGCACGGCGGCTGGAGGCCGACGTACGTGGGCAGGATCCGGTACCCCATCTTGCGGACCTTCTTCACCCACGCGGCGGTGAGGTTCGGCTGCTCGCAGCCGCGCGCGGCGCCGCCGATGTAGATGTTGGTGACGTCGAACGAGGATCGCCACGCCTTCATCGTGGAGAGCGACGGGGCGGTGCACGTGTCGAAGCCCTTGCCTGACGCGTAGTCCAGCCGGTCCGGCGGGTCCGCCGGGGCGCTGCGCCGGGCGGCCGGCCCGGAGGGCGGCGCGGAGGGCGGCGCGGAGGGCTTCGGCGGCTGCTGCGGCTGCGCGTGCGCAGGCGGTTGCTGCTGCGCATGGGGTTGAGGCTGCGCTTTGGGTTGCGCAGGGGGCGTTCCGTGCCCGTGGGGCTTCGCGGTCACCCGGGTGCCGCGCAGGATCCGCTGGAGCGCCGCCGGATCGGTCCCGTACACGCCGGTGATGCCCATCCCGGCCTCCGGCAGCGCCAGGCTCGTCTCGTGCCCGACGGACGGCTTGACCGTGAACGAGCCGAGCTTGTCCGCGTGCACGACCGTGCGGGACGCCGCGACGTCGTCCAGCGGCTGGACGTGCATGGACTCGGTACGGCCGACGACACGCGCCGGGCAGTCCGGCTGCGGGCCGGGACGGCCCAGGTAGACGGCGTGCCGGTCGTAGCGGACGCAGGCGGACGGGTCCTCGTCGAGCCGGACGACCGCCCAGCCCGCGGGGACGGGAACACGCACGCCGCGGTAGCCGACCGAGCGCGGCGTCGCCTCGGCGGGCGCTCCCCTGGCCGCGCCACGGGGCGCACTTCGGGGCGCGTTGCGGGGCGGGCCGAGGATCAGCGTGGTGGCCTCGTGGGCTGAGGACCGCGCGGGGGACGCCGCGTGGAGGGCGCCGACGCCCGCGACGGCGGCCGTCCCGGTGGCCGTGCTGAGCAGGACGACAGCGGTCTGCGAGACGACACGGCGCATCACTTCTCCCCCGAGGCGGGCCGGGCCCCGGCGGGGCCGTCTCCCCCGCGGGCCGTCGGCATGATCACGACCAGGCGAAGATGACCTTGCGGGGCGGGGCCGAAACCGGGTCCGGCCGCTTCTTGCCCCGGTATTGCCCGCTTCGTTGATCACCGATCAGCGGGCCGCCGGTCGGCTTGACCCTCGACCGGACCGGCCCTCGACCGGACCGGCCGCCGCTCGGACGGGCCCCCGATCGGCCCGGTACCGATCGGGCCTGCCGCCGCTCGGTGGGCCCGGCCGGGCGAGGACCGCGGTCAGGCGGAGCTGACGATCTCGTAGGCGCCGGGTTCGTCCACGGCGAGCGCGGCCAGCGGCATGAACTCCAGCCGCACCTCGTAGGAGCCGAGGGCGCGGCGGTAGTGGCCGGCGCCGTCCCATTCGGTGACCAGCGCCCACAGGCCGGGCTCGTCGACGGTCCTGGCGAGCCGCCCGGACCGGAATCCGGTGCTCCGGGACAGCGCGGTGAGCACCGCGGTCATGCGGTCGGCGAAGCCGTCGGCGTCCGCGGCGGGCACGCGGTACCGGGTTATCGCGATCATCCGCCCATCCTCGCAGTACGTTGGCCCCGTGGAGACTCGGAGCGGACGGGACCGGCCGGCGGGCGGCGTGCGGGCGGCGGTCGAGCGGTGGAGCGCGGCGCCGGTGGTGTTCCTGCACCGGCTGCCGCGCGCGGTGCTGCTCGTCGCGGTGTTCGCGCTGCTGGTGGTCGGCATGGCGGGGACGGGCTGGGTGGCGGCGGCGGGGCTGCTGGTGCTCGCGGCGGCGCTGGCCTGGTTCGCGTTCCTGAACTGGCCGGAGCTGGAGGCGCCGGGCCGGGTGCTGCGGATCGCGGCGCTGCTGGTGCTGGTCGGTTTCGCCCTGGGACGGGGTATTGGGCGGTTTTGACAACCGTTTTCATCTTCGTCCATAATCGGAGGATGCCCCGTACCCGCGTCCGCTTCCGCGCCGTCCCCGCCGCGGCCCTCGCCGCCGCCGGGCTCGGCGCGGCGCTGGCGGGCTGCGGCAGCGCGGTCGCGGACGTCCCGCCCGGCAGGACGTCCGTCGTCGCGTCCTTCTACCCCGCCGCCTGGCTCGCCGAGCGCGTCGGCGGCGACGACGTGTACGTCCGCACGCTGACCAAGCCCGGCGCCGAGCCGCACGACCTGGAGCTGACGGCCCGGCAGGTCGCCCAGGTCGAGAAGGCCGACCTCGCCGTCTACGTGAAGGGCGTCCAGCCCGCCGTCGACGACGCGGTCCGCCAGCACGCCAAGGGCCGGTCGCTGGACGCCGCCGGCCTGGTGGCGACGCTCCCGCCGCCGTCCGGCGACGAGAGCGAGATCGAGGAGCACGACGGCGACCGGGGGCACGCCGACGTCGGCTACGACCCGCACGTCTGGCTCGACCCCGTCCGCATGGCCACCATCGCGACCGCCCTCGGCGACCGGCTCGCCCGGGCCGACGGCGCGCACGCGGCCGCCTACCGGCAGCGCGCCGCGGGCGTCGCGGCCGAGCTGTCCGGCCTCGACCGGCGGTACCGCGACGGCCTGAAGGACTGCGCCCGCCGCGACATCGTCACCGCGCACGCCGCGTTCGGCTACCTCGCCGAGCGGTACGGGCTGCGGCAGGTGTCGGTCGCGGGCATCGACCCGTCGATGGAGCCGTCGCCGAAGCGGCTGGCCGCGCTGACCCGCGAGGTCCGCTCGACGGGCGCGACGACGATCTTCACCGAGCGGCTCGTCAGCTCGAAGGTCGCCGACTCGCTGGCCCGGGAGGCGGGCGTCCGGACGGCCGTGCTCGACCCGGTGGAGGGCGTCGAGAAGGGCTCCTCCGACGACTACACGTCCATCATGGACCGGAACCTGCGGACCCTGCGGCCCGCCCTGGAGTGCTCATGACCGACCGAGTGCCCGCGACGGACCGCGGCGGGGCGGCGCCGCCCTTCGCGATGACCGGCGGCGTCGTCCGGCGGGACGGCCGCGAGGTGCTGTCCGGCGTCGACCTGCGGGTCGGCGCGGGCGACGTGCTGGCGATCCTCGGACCGAACGGCGCGGGCAAGTCCACGCTGGTCAAGGCGCTGCTCGGGCTCGTCCCGCTGGCCGCTGGGCGGACCGAGATCTACGGTGAGCCGCCCGCCCGGTTCCGCGACTGGCGGCGCGTCGGGTACGTCCCGCAGCGGCTGCCGATGGGCGGCGGCGTCCCGTCGACGGTCCGCGAGGTCGTGGCGTCCGGGCGGATCGCGCGGCGGTCGCGCTGGCTGCCCGCGCTGGTCACCGACCGGGCCGCCGACCGCGCCGCGGTGGACCGCGCGCTGGAGGCCGTCGGCCTCGCCGACCGGGCCCGCGACTCGGCGCACCTGCTGTCCGGCGGGCAGCAGCAGCGGGTGCTGATCGCCCGCGCGCTGGCCGGCGAGCCGGACGCGTTCGTGATGGACGAGCCGACCGCGGGCGTGGACGCGGCGAGCCAGGCGGCGCTCGCGGCGACGCTGCGCGGCCTGGCGGAGGCGGGCCGGACGGTGGTGCTGGTCGCGCACGAGCTCGGCCCGATGGAGCCGCTCATCACCCGCACGGTCGAGTTGGAGCACGGCCGGGTGGCGCGCGAGAGCGCGCGGACCATGGCGGGCGGCGGGACGGGGAGCACGGCGGGGAGTGCGGCGTGACGGAGATGCTGCAGTTCGACTTCATGCGCATCGCGCTGGTGATGGCGGTGCTGATCGGCCTGACGGCCCCGGCGGTGGGGACGTTCATCGTGCAGCGGCGGCTGTCGCTGCTCGGCGACGGCGTCGGGCACATCGCGCTGACCGGCATCGGGCTCGGGCTGCTCACCGGGTCGTCGCCCGTGCTGGGCGCGCTGGTGGTGGCGGTGCTCGGCGCGGTGGCGATCGAGGTGCTGCGCGCCCGCAGCCGCAGCGGCGCGGACGTGGCGCTGGCGCTGCTGTTCTACGGTGGGCTGGCGGGCGGCGTGATCCTCACCAACGTGCAGGGCGGCGGGGCGAGCCTGCAGTCGTACCTGTTCGGGTCGATCAGCAGCGTGTCGGCCTCCGACCTGTACGTGGTCGCGGCGCTCGCGGTCGTCGTGCTCGGGATCGTCGCGGTGTTCGGCCGGGAACTGTTCCTGCTGTGCCAGGACGAGGACGTGGCGCGGGCGGCGGGGCTGCCCGTCCGGTTCCTCAGCGTGCTGATCGCGGTGACCGCCGCGGTGACCGTGGTGATCGCGATGCGGGCGATCGGGCTGCTGCTGGTGAGCGCGCTGATGATCGTGCCGGTGGCGGCGGCGCAGCAGGTCACGCGGGGCTTCCGGAGCACGATGCTGCTGGCGATGGGGGTCGGTGTACTGTCGGCGGTGTCGGGTCTCGCGGGCTCCTTCGAGTACGATCTTCCCCCGGGTCCCTCGATCGTGCTGCTGGCGCTGGCGCTGTTCCTGGCGGCGGCCGCCGGGGGGACCGTGGTGCGCCGCAGGCGCGCCCGCCGGGCCGGGGCCGTCCTTCCGGGCGCGGCCGGGCCGGGCGAGCGGCCGCGGATGGACGCCGAGGCGGAGGTGATCAGGGGATGACGACGGCCCGCCGCGACGCGGTGCGGCAGGTGCTGGCCGGCTGCGAGGGCTTCCGCAGCGCCCAGGACATCTACGCCGACCTCCGCGCGGACGGCTCCAAGATCGGCCTGACGACGGTGTACCGGGCGCTGCAGGCGCTCAGCGACTCCGGCGAGGTCGACGTGCTGCGCACCGACGAGGGCGAGGCGGTGTACCGCGCCTGCCGGACCGAGCAGCACCACCACCATCTGGTCTGCCGCGCGTGCGGCCGGACGGTCGAGGTCGAGGGCCCGGCCGTGGAGCGCTGGGCGGACGCGATCGCCGCCGAGCACGGGTTCGCCGAGATCACGCACACCGTCGAGGTGTTCGGGACGTGCGCGGACTGCCGGTCCGCGTCGCGCTGACCGGGTCGCGCTCTCTGGCGCGTTCCCGGGCGCGCTTTCGTCCGGCCCGTCCGGCGCCCGGTTCCGCGGGCGCGGCGCAAGGCGCGTAGTTCACACGCCCGTATCGGTCTTTTGGCTGTTTGTAACAAGTACATCTAAATCCTCGTATGTCATAAATGTCCCATTGCCACGGCGGGCCCGACGGCGGGCCTCTCGGGGGGCCATGGCGCTCCGCACGAGAGGGCGTTCATGACAAGACGGGCGATCACCAGCCGGCGGACCGCGCTCCTGGCGTCGGCGGCCCTGCTCGCGACGGCCGGCACCGCGCTGCCGGCGTCCGCACGGCAGGCCCCGCCTCCCCCCGACCCGCGGACCGCCGCCGCGCACGCGCTCAAGGCGCTGCCCGCGCACGGCGCGCAGACCCGCGACGGCGGCGGCCAGTCGTTCACGGTCGTCGGGGTCGCGGTGGACCGCGACGGCACGTCCCACACCCGGATGACCCGGACCTACGACGGGCTCCCGGTCCTGGGCGGCGACCTCGTCGTCCACCAGTCCGCCGACGGGACGTGGCGCGGCAGCAGCCTGACCCTCGCCAAGGCGCCGGCCGACGCCAGCCCCGAACTCCCCGCCAAGGCGGCCACCCGGAAGGCCCTGACCAAGGGCCACAAGACGCGGGGCGCCGCGCAGCTCGTCGTCGAGGCGCGCACCGCCGACCATCGGCCGCGCCTCGCCTGGCGGATCCAGACCGCCGGCAAGCAGGCCGACGGGACGCCCAGCCGCCTCCTCACCACCGTCGACGCGGCCACCGGCAAGGTCCTGCTGCGCGAGGAGACGATCCGGACCGACGCCGGCGACGGCCGCTCCCTCTACACCGGGACCGTCCCGCTGGAGACCACCAAGTCCGGCAGCACCTACCAGCTGAAGGACCCCACCCGCGGCGGCACCTACACCGGCGACGCGCAGAACCAGACGGACCTCTGCTTCCTGTCGTTCTGCCTCTACCGGGCCCCGGCGACGATCTTCACCGACGCCGACAACCACTGGGGGAACGGGACGACGTCCGACCGCTCGACCGTCGCCGTGGACGCCCAGTTCGGCACCAACGAGACCTGGGACTTCTACAAGAACGTGTTCGGCCGCCTCGGCATCAACGGGGACGGCAAGGGCTCGTTCAACCGCGTCCACTACGACAACGGCTACGCCAACGCGTTCTGGGACGACTCCTGCTTCTGCATGACGTACGGCGACGGCGACGGCACCCAGCTCGGCCCGCTCACCGCCCTGGACGTCACCGCCCACGAGATGACCCACGGCGTCACGTCCGCGACCGCGAACCTCACCTACTCCGGCGAGTCCGGCGGGCTGAACGAGGCGACGTCCGACATCATGGCCGCCGCCGTCGAGTTCTACGCGAACAACTCCGCCGACCTCGGCGACTACCTCGTCGGCGAGAAGGTCGTCCTGCCGGGCTTCGGCAAGGCGGCGCTCCGCTTCATGGACAAGCCCAGCAAGGACGGCAAGTCGCCGGACGCCTGGTCGTCCACCACCAAGAACCTCGACGTCCACTACTCGTCGGGCGTCGCCAACCACTTCTACTACCTGCTGTCGGAGGGCAGCGGCGCCAAGACGATCAACGGCGTGTCCTACGACAGCCCGACGTCCAACGGCTCCACCGTCGCCGGCATCGGACGCGACGCCGCCACGAAGATCTGGTACCGCGCCCTCACCACGTACATGACGTCCTCGACCGACTACAAGGCCGCCCGCACGGCGACCCTGAACGCGGCCAAGGACCTGTACGGCACGGGCAGCGCCCAGTACAACGCCGTCGCGGCCGCCTGGTCCGCGGTGAACGTGAGCTGACCCCCTCCGCGCGTGAGGAAGGCCCCCGTACCGCCTGGCGGTACGGGGGCCTCGGCGCTCGCCCGATCGGCGTGGGAGACAATCGGATCATGGCTACGACACGCACCGCCAACGCGCATTGGGAAGGGCCGCTCCTCAGCGGCCAGGGCACGGTCTCGCTGGACTCCTCCAAGGTCGGCACGTTCGACGTGACGTGGGCGTCGCGCAGCGAGGAGCCGAACGGCCGCACGAGCCCGGAGGAGCTGATCGCCGCGGCCCACTCGACCTGCTACTCGATGGCGCTCTCGCACGGCCTCGCCGGCGCCGGGAACCCGCCGGAGAAGGTGGACACCAAGGCGGAGGTCACCTTCCAGCCCGGCGAGGGCATCACCGGGATCCACCTGACCGTCCGGGCGAGCGTCCCGGGCCTGTCCGCCGACGCCTTCGAGAAGGCCGCGCAGGACGCCAAGGAGAACTGCCCGGTCAGCCAGGCCCTCAAGGGCACCACGATCACCCTCGACGCGGCGCTCGTCTGACCCGGGCCCCGCGTCAGCCGGTCGCGGCGGTGGGCTCCACCGGGTTGGGGAGCGCACCGCCGTACCGGCGGTCCCGGCTGGCGTACACCTCGCAGGCGTGCCAGAGGTGCCGGCGGTCGAAGTCGGGCCACAGCGTGTCGAGGAAGACCATCTCCGCGTACGCCGACTGCCAGAGCAGGAAGTTGGAGGTGCGCTGCTCCCCCGACGACCGCAGGAACAGGTCGACGTCCGGGATGCCCGGCTCGTCGAGGTAGCGGGCGAACACCTTCTCGGTGATCTTGTCGGGGTTCAGCCGGCCGTCCCGGACGTCCCGGGCGATCGCGGCCGCGGCGTCGGCGATCTCGGCGCGGCCGCCGTAGTTCACGCAGAACTGCAGGGTCAGCACGTCGTTGTCGCGCGTCATCTCCTCGGCCGTCTCCAGCTCCTTGATGACGCTGCGCCACAGCCGGGGGCGGCGGCCGGCCCAGCGGACCCGCACGCCCATGGAGTGCAGCTGGTCGCGGCGGCGGCGGATCACGTCCCGGTTGAAGCCCATGAGGAAGCGGACCTCGTCCGGCGAGCGGCGCCAGTTCTCGGTGGAGAACGCGTACGCCGACAGGTACGGCACGCCCAGCTCGATCGCGCCCATGATCACGTCGAAGAGCGAGTCCTCGCCGCGCTTGTGCCCCTCGGTGCGCGGCAGCCCGCGCTCCTTGGCCCAGCGGCCGTTGCCGTCCATGACGATGGCGACGTGCTTCGGCACCAGATCCGCGGGGATCGGCGGCGGCGTCGCGCCGTCCCGATGCGGTTCCGGGGGCAGAACGGCCCTTCTCACACTCTCTCCCTGTTGGTGTCGTCGCTGCGGCCCGCGCCGTCCGGCGAGTCGCCGGCGCCCTCGCGCTCGACGTGCCGCAGCGAGCGGATCCCGTGTTCCAGATGCCACTGCAGGTAGGCGGCGACGAGGCCGCTGCTCTCCACCCGGTGGCGCGGCTCGCTGGCGTCGGCGTACTCCCAGTCGCCGCGCAGCAGGGCCAGCATCAGCGCGAACGTCGGCGGCGCCGGCGTCGCGGCGCCCGGCTGCCGGCAGTTCGCGCAGACCGCGCCGCCCGCCGCGATCGCGAACCCGCGCAGCCCGCCGCGGGTGCCGCACCGGCAGCACTCGTCCAGCGCCGGGGCCCACCCGGCGACCGACAGCGAGCGCAGCAGGAAGGCGTCCAGGACGAGCCGCGGGTCGTGGCCGCGCTCGGCGAGCGTGCGCAGCCCGCCGACCAGCAGCAGGAACTGCCGCAGCGCGGGCTCGCCCTCCTCGCCGGCCAGCTTGTCGGCGGTCTCCAGCATCGCCGTCCCCGCGGTGTAGCGGGGATAGTCGGTGACCAGCGCCTCCCCGTACGGGCGCAGCGTCTCGGCCTGGGTGATCAGGTCGAGCGAGCGGCGCTCGTACAGCTGGAGGTCGACGTGCGTGAACGGCTCCAGCCGCGCGCCGAAACGGGACTTGGTCTTGCGGACCCCCTTCGCCGCGGCGCGGATCCGGCCGCTGCGCCGGGTCAGCACCGTCACGATGCGGTCGGCCTCGCCCAGCTTCTGGGTGCGCAGGACGATGCCTTCGTCGCGGTAGAGGGTCACCCGTTCATTCTCGCGCACGCGCCCGGGTGCCTCGTTGCACCGCCTCGGCATCTCCGCAGGATCTCCACAAAGCCCCTGGATTCACCGTCCGTCCGGGATCCGGTCACGCTTTGTGACCGGTTTCGGCCGCGCGGTGACGGCCAAAGGTGTGGCCTGCCCCACGAGGAGCTGTCAGCGTTGGACGCATGAGATGCCACATCGTGCCGCCGCACATGCTGGAGCGCATCGCGCGCAACGCCGACGACCCGGCGCTGCGCGCGCGGGCCCGCGCCACCCTGGCCCTCACCTCCGCCCACGCCACCGAACGCCGCCTGGCGACCCCCGCCGCCGCGCCGGCCCCCACCGGTCCCGCTACCCCGAACCGGATGATCTCCGACGCCGGGCACAAGGAGAAGCTGCCCGGCAGGACCGTCCGCGCCGAGGGCGCCGCGGCCACCGGCGACAAGACCTGCGACCAGGCCTACGACTGGCTGGGTGCGACCTTCGGGTTCTACGAGACCGCCTACGGCCGCAACTCCATCGACGGCGCCGGCCTCAAGATGATCTCGACCGTCCACTACGGCGAACGGTACGACAACGCCTTCTGGAACGGCGAGCAGATGGTGTACGGCGACGGCGACGGGACGATCTTCACCGACTTCACCGGCCCCCTCGACGTCACCGGCCACGAACTGACCCACGGCGTCACGCAGTACACCGCCAACCTCGACTACTCGGGGCAGTCCGGCGCGCTCAACGAGTCGGTCTCCGACGTCTTCGGCTCCCTGATCAAGCAGTGGCACCTCGGCCAGACCGCCGACCAGGCCGACTGGCTCATCGGGCAGGGGCTGCTCGCGGCCGGCGTGCACGGCGTGGCGCTGCGCTCGATGAAGGCGCCCGGCACCGCCTACGACGACCCGCAGCTCGGCAAGGACCCGCAGCCCGCCGACATGAGCGGCTACGTCCACACCTACGAGGACAACGGCGGCGTCCACACCAACTCCGGCATCCCGAACCGCGCGTTCTACCTCGCGGCCTCGGCGATCGGCGGGCACGCGTGGGAGAAGGCCGGCCGCGTCTGGTACGAGACCCTCACCGGCGGGTCGCTGGCGAGCGCGATCGACTTCGCGGGGTTCGCGGCGGCGACGGTGCAGACCGCGACCCGGCTCTACGGCGCGAACGCCGCGGAGACCACCGCGGTGAGCGACGCCTGGAAAGGGGTAGGCGTCACACGATGAGGGCGAACCGGTCGCCGGAAGAGGCGCGGCCGGAGGACGGCGCGGGACGGCGTGGGACGGTGACGTGCGGTGAGGGTGACGGTGCGGTGAAGGTGACGGTCGTCCGCAGTGGCGGGTTCGCCGGGATCCGGCGGCGGGGCGAGGCCGACAGTGCGACCGATCCGATGCTCGCCCGGCTGGTCGGCCGGGTCGATCTGGGGTCGGTGCCGCCGCCGGGCCGGATCCCCGACCAGTTCGTCTACGACATCGACATCGACGACCGGCACGCCACCGTCGGCGAGGCCCAGCTCAGCGGACCGCTCCGCGAACTCGTCCACCACGTCCTGGGCCGCCAGCAGCCGGGCTGACGCCGCCGGATCCGCGCGGAACGCGCGGGCGGCCGGGAACGCTGGTGCCGCCCGGCACCCGCGTTCCCGCCCCCCGGCCCGGCGGAGCGGGTCAGCGGGTCCAGACGGCGGTGTCGGGCGGCAGGAGGCCGTCCGGCAGGGGCCCGCTCGCCAGCAGGACCTCGCCGGACGGGAGCGGCACGGGAGCCGGGCCGAGGTTGACCGCGCAGGTCAGGCCCGAGTCGCGGGTGAAGGCGAGCACGTTCTCCTCCGACGGCAGCCACGCCATCCCGCCGTCGCCGAGGTGCTCGCGGCGGAGCGCGAGCGCGGCGCGGTAGAGGTTCAGCATCGACCCCGGGTCGGGCTCCTGCGCCTCGACGGTCAGGTCCTTCCAGTCGGCGGGCTGCGGCAGCCACGGGTCGCCGCCGAACCCGAACGGCGGCCGGTCGCCCGACCACGGCAGCGGCACGCGGCACCCGTCGCGGCCCGGGTCGGTGTGCCCGGACCGGTGCCAGATCGGGTCCTGGCGCAGCTCGTCCGGGAGGTCCTCGACCTCGGGCAGCCCGAGCTCCTCGCCCTGGTAGATGTAGACGGCGCCGGGCAGCGCCATCGCCAGCAGCGCCGCCGCGCGCGCCCGCCGCACCCCGAGCGCCCGGTCGGTGGGCGCGCCGTGCCGGCGGTCCTGGAGGTCGAACGAGGTGTCGGCGCGGCCGTAGCGGGTGACGGGCCGGACGACGTCGTGGTTCGCCAGCACCCAGGTCGGGGACGCGCCGAGCGGGACGTGCGTGGCGAGCGTCGTGTCGATCACCTTGCGGAGCGCGTGCGGCTCGAACGCGCAGTTCAGGAAGTCGAAGTTGAACGCGGTGTGCATCTCGTCGGGCCGCAGGTAGCGGGCGAAGCGCTCCTGGTCGGGCAGCCACACCTCGCCGACGAGCATCCGGCCGGGGTACTCGTCGGTGACCTTCCGCCAGCCCCGGTAGATGTCGTGGACGCCGTCGCGGTCGGTGTAGGGGTCGCTGCCGTCCGGTTCGGCGTCCGGGTCCTTGACCAGCAGCGCCGCCGAGTCGATCCGGATGCCGTCCACGCCGCGGTCGTACCAGAACCGCAGCACGTCGTGGAACTCGCGGACGACGTCGGGGCTGTTCCAGTTGAAGTCGGGCTGCTCCGGGGCGAACAGGTGCAGGTACCACTCGCCGTCCGGGACGCGGGTCCAGGCGGGGCCGCCGAAGATGGACCGCCAGTCGTTGGGCGGCCCGTCGCCGCGTCCGGGACGGAACCAGAAACGCTCCCGCTCGGGCGAGCCGGGCCCGGCGGCCAGCGCCTCCCGGAACCAGGCCGACTGGTCCGAGGCGTGGTTGGGCACCACGTCCAGGATGATCCGCAGGCCCGCTCCGTGCGCCTCGCCGATGAACGCCTCGGCCTCGGCGAGCGTGCCGAACACCGCCTCGACGTCCCGGTAGTCGGCGACGTCGTAGCCGCCGTCCGCCATCGGGGACGGGTACCACGGGTTCAGCCACAGCGCGTCGACACCGAGCCCGGCGAGGTAGGGCAGCCGGTCGCGCAGCCCGGCGAGGTCGCCGACGCCGTCGCCGTTCCCGTCGGCGAAGCTGCGCGGGTACACCTGGTAGATCACCGCGCCACGCCACCATGATTCGGGCATGCGAGTACTCCTTGCTCGTTAACGGAGGGGGACGGCCGGGCGGGGGTCAGCCCTTCAGGCCGCCCGCCGTGAGGCCGGCCATGATGTGCCGCTGGAAGACGAAGAAGACGACGATGGTGGGCACGCTGGCGATCACCAGCGAGCCGATCAGCACGTTCTGCGGCACCTGCACCGCCAGCGACGAGATCGCGACGCTGATCGTCTTGCGCTGCGAGTCGGGCAGCACCAGCAGCGGCCAGACGAAGTCGCGCCACACGTTGACGATCGTGAAGATCGACACGACGCCGAGGATCGGCCG
This sequence comes from Spirillospora sp. NPDC000708, assembly GCF_040299565.1. Lineage (NCBI taxonomy): Bacteria > Bacillati > Actinomycetota > Actinomycetes > Streptosporangiales > Thermomonosporaceae > Spirillospora > Spirillospora sp. NPDC000708. Next base: position 10,141 of record NZ_JBEPCJ010000086.1, on the reverse strand, counting down.
CGACACCGGCAGCACCACCGACCAGAGGATGCGCGCGGGCGAGGCGCCGTCCACCTCCGCCGCCTGGAGCAGCTCGGTGGGGATCGAGTCGAAGAACCGCTTGAGCAGGAAGATGTTGAACGCGTTCGCGGCGGCCGGCAGCCAGATCGCCCACGGGGTGTTCAGCAGGTCGACGTGCAGGAGCGGCAGGTCCTTCACGGTCAGGTAGGCGGGCAGCAGGATCACCATCGGCGGGACCATCAGCGTCGCCAGCATCAGCCCGAGCACGGCCCGGCCGAACATCGGCCGCAGCTTCGACAGCGCGTACGCGGCGGTGACGTCGACGCCCATCGTGAACAGCCAGGCGCCGAACGCGTAGACGAGCGTGTTGCGCAGGTACAGGCCGAGGTCGAGCTGCCGCCACGCCTCCCGGTACCCGGACAGGTCGAAGTGGTGCGGGAAGACGCCCGGCGGGACGTCGGCCAGCTCGTCCGGCGACTTCATCGCGCCGGTGACCATCCAGTACAGCGGGAACACGAACACGAACGTGAAGACCACGACGATCGAGACGAGGGTCGTCCAGTAGATCGCCTTGCCGCGCCGGGTGCCGAGCGTGTGCGGCGAGACGAGGGTGCGGGTCTCCGCCACGGCTATCTCGCCTCCTCGCGCGAGACGCGCAGGTAGACGGCGGAGAACAGCATCAGGACGAGCATCAGCATCAGGCCGAGCGCGCCGCCGCCGCCGAAGTTGGTGAAGTTGAACGCGTACTGGTACATCAGGTACGCGACGGTGACGGTGGAGCCCTCGGGGCCGCCGCCGGTCAGCAGGTACGGCTCGATGAACACCTGCATCGTCGCGATGATCTGCAGGAGCAGCATCACCAGCAGGATCAGCCGGGTCTGCGGGATCGTGATGTGCCGGATCCGGCGGAACAGCCCGGCGCCGTCCAGCTCCGCCGCCTCGTACAGCTCGCCGGGGATGGACTGGAGCGCCGCCAGGTAGATGAGCGTCCCGCTGCCGAGGTTCATCCACGTCGACACGATCACCAGCGAGACCAGCGCGGTGCTCGTCGAGTCGAGCCAGCTCAGCCCGGGCAGGCGGGCGGCGTGCAGGATCTGGTTGAACAGGCCGGGCCCCGGGTCGTAGAACCACTTGAACAGCAGCACCGCGACCGCCGGGGGCAGCATCACCGGCAGGTACACGACGAACCGCAGGTAGGCGCGGGCGTGCTTCAGCTCGTTCAGCACGATCGCGATGGCGAACGGGACGACGTACCCGACGACCAGCGCGAGCAGCGTGAACTCCGCCGTGTTGACCCACGCGTCCACGAATCCGGGGTCGGCGAGCACGGTGCGGAAGTTGTCGAACCCGACCCAGCGCGCCTCGCCGGCGAAGTTCGTCTTCTGGAAGCTGAGCAGCACCTCGCGGACGATCGGATACCAGGAGAAGAACGCGAAGCAGATCAGCGCCCCGCACAGGAACCCGTACGCGGTCAGGTTGCGCTTCACGGTGCGCCGGGTGCGCGAGGGGCGCCGCCTCGACCGGGCGGCGGCGGGGCGGACGAGCGTCCGCGCTGTGGTCATCTGTCACTCCAGGTGTGGGACGGCGGGTCCGGGGCGCCGGCGCGGTGCACCGATGCGGTGCGTCCAGTGCGGTCCGCGTCCGTTCGTGCGGTGCGCGGGCCGGCGCCCCGGAGGTGCGGGCGTCAGTTCCCCGACCGCGCCAGCGCGGCGTCGGCCTTCTTCTGCGCGTCCGCGAGGAGCTGGTCGATGTTCGCGTCGCGCCTGGTCAGCACGGCCTGGACGACCGAGTCGAGGATCGTGTAGAGCTGCTGGGCCTGCGGCGGCTCCAGCTTCCCGGGCACCCTGGCGTAGGCGTCCTCGTACGGTTTGAAGTTCGCGACGGGCAGGTTCGCGGCGTCCGCGCGCAGCTGCCGGTCCTTCTCCCCCGTCGCGTTCTGGCCGAACAGCTTCGGCTGCGGGATGCCGACGGGACGGCCGTCCTTCGCGGCGCGCGCGTAGTTCAGCTGGCCCTGGCCGGGGGTGAGCGCGTAGTAGTCGAGCCACATCAGCCCGGCCTTGATCTTCTCCGGTGACGCCTTGGGGCTGAACAGGTAGCCGTCGCCGCCCATCAGCGTGCCGGCCGAGCCGGGGATCGGCGCCATCCCGTAGTCGTCGTACCTGCCCTTGAACTGGTCGACCAGCGCGGTCGCGTTGTCGGGGGCGCCGAGGTACATGCCGAGCTTCCCGGCCGCCATCATCCGCTGCACGTCGGCGTCGACGAGCAGCTGCTTGCTGCCCATCGAGTCGTCGGTCCAGCGCATGTCCTTGAGGTTCTGCAGGACGGCCTTGCCCTGCGGGCCGTTGAACGCCGTCTTCCTGCCGTCGGCGGTGACCATGTCGCCGCCCTGGCTGTAGATCGAGGTGGCGAAGTGCCAGCCGCCCTGGTTCTTGGCGCTGAACTCGGCGTACCCCACGGTCCCGCCGCCGAGGGCACTGATCTTCTTGGCGTCCTCGCGGACCTCCGCCCACGTCGTCGGCGGCCGGTCGGGATCGAGGCCGGCCTTCTTGAACAGGGTCCGGTTGTAGAACAGGCCCATCGAGTAGTTCTGCCGGGGCAGGCCGTAGACCTTGCCGCCGTCCTTGAAGACCTTCTCCACGGCCGGGTCGACGCTCGGGTACTGCTTGGACTGCCCGATGTACGGGGTGATGTCGGCGGCCTGGCCGTTGGCGATGATGCCGCGCACGTCGGTGAAGTAGACGTAGTAGACGTCCTCCATCTGCCCGCCCGCCAGCTTCGCCTGGAAGGTGTTCGGGTCGATGCAGGGGAAGGCGTCCTTGCCGACGACCGTGATGTTGGGATGCAGCTTCTGGAAGGCGGCGACGTCCTCCAGCCACTCCTTGCGCTGCGCGGCCTGGCTCTTGGCCGGCATGCAGCCGACCGTGATCGACACCTTGGTGCCGGCGTCCAGGGGCGCGGTGTCCTTGCCACCGCCACCGTCCCCGCCGCAGCCGGCGACGGTGGCGCCGAGGGCCGCGGCGAGCGCGGTGGCGAGAATCCGGGATCTCATGGGGGTTCCCTCCTGGGCCGTTGGGTCGGCCGATTGCGAGGAACATACAGAGACCAACATCACAGTGCAATAGATGAATGAATATTCGCAAGAACTCAACAAGAGGCGGGATTCAGCGCGAAAGCGGGTGCAGAACGACGAAAGCCGCCCGGCGTACGGGCGGCTTTCGGACGGTCCGGATGGGGGCGCGGATCAGGCGGGCACGGTCCTGACCCGCGCGGTGGAGGCGCGCACGACCAGCTCCGGCTCGTAGAGCAGTTCCTCGGCCGCGACCGGCCCGCCCTCCACCTGGCTCACCAGCAGCGTCACGGCGGCGCGCCCGATCGACTCGATGGGCTGCCGGACGGTGGTGAGCGGCGGGTTCACGCAATTCATGAACGCCGAGTCGTCATAGCCCACGACCGAAACATCGTCGGGCACCGCCATACCGAGCCTCCGCACGGCGCGGATGACCCCGAGCGCGAGGGGGTCGCTGGCGCAGATGACGCCGGTGACGCCGTCGCGGATCAGCCGTCCGGTGACCGCCTGGCCGCCCTCCAGGGAGAACATGCTGCGCCGCACCCACGCGCCGGGCAGGTCGACGCCGGCGCGCTCGGCCGCGGCGCGGGCGGCGGCGAGCTTGCGGTTGGACGGCACGTGGTCCTCCGGCCCGAGGACCATGCCGATGCGCTCGTGGCCGAGCGACAGCAGGTGCGCGAACGCCTGCTCGGCGGCGACGGCGTCGTCCGTCGACGCCTGCGGGAAGCTGAGCTTCTCGCTGGCCGCGTTGACCAGCACGACGGGCAGCCGCACGTCCAGCAGCCGGTGGTAGTGGTCGTGCGGGGCGTCCGCCTCGGCGTACAGCCCGCCCGCGAAGATCACCCCGGACGCCTGCTGCTGCAGCAGCATCTCCACGTAGTCGGCCTCCGACAGGCCGCCCGGCGTCAGCGTGCACAGCACCGGCGTGAACCCGCGCTGGGCGAGCGCGCCGCCGACCACCTCGGCCAGCGCGGGGAAGATCGGGTTGCCGAGCTCCGGCAGCACCAGGCCGACCAGCCGGGCCCGCTCGCCGCGCAGTTGGGTCGGGCGCTCGTAGCCCAGCACGTCCAGCGCGGTCAGGACGGCGGCGCGGGTCGCGTCGGAGACGCCCGGCTTGTCGTTCAGGACGCGGCTGACGGTGGCCTCGCTGACCCCGACCTTCTTGGCGACCTCGGCCAGTCGACGTGTCATGCCGCAACTATACGACGTCGATTTGCAAACCGCTTGCGTTCCTTGCGGACCGGCTACCGCGGTCCGACATGGCCGTGCCCCGGCAGCGTGAGGTCGTCACGGCCGGGGCGCGGCGAGGCGCCGAAGGAGATCAGGCCCTGGAGACCCGGTTCACCGCGGAGAGCATGGCCTTCAGGGAGGCGGTGACGATGTTGCCGTCGATGCCGACGCCCCACACCGTCGTGCCGTTGACGTCGCACTCGACGTACGCGGCGGCGCGCGCGTCGCCGCCCGCGCTCATCGCGTGCTCGGCGTAGTCCAGCACCCGCACGCCGACCCCGACGGACGAGAGCGCGTCCTCGAACGCCGACACCGGGCCGTTCCCGACGCCCTCGATCTCGCGGATCTCGCCGTCCACCCGGACGTCGCAGCTGAGCACGTCCTTCTCGTCCACGCGGGACGTGGCGCGGTGCGCCAGCAGCCCGACGCGCGGCCCGTTGGCGAGGAACTCCGCCTCGAAGATCTCCCACATCCGCTCGGGCGTGACCTCGCCGCCCTGGTCGTCGGTGTGCTCCTGCACCACCCGGGAGAACTCGATCTGCAGCCGGCGCGGCAGCTCCAGCGAGTGCTCGGTCTTCATGATGTAGGCGACGCCGCCCTTGCCGGACTGGCTGTTGACCCGGATGACGGCCTCGTAGGTGCGGCCGACGTCGTGCGGGTCGATCGGCAGGTACGGGACCTCCCAGCGGTGGTCGTCCACCGGGACCCCGGCGGCCTCGGCGTCGCGCTTGAGGTGGTCGAAGCCCTTGTTGATGGCGTCCTGGTGGGAGCCGGAGAAGGCGGTGTAGACCAGGTCGCCGCCGTAGGGGTGCCGCTCGTGCACGGGCAGCTGGTTGCAGTACTCGACCGTCCGGCGGATCTCGTCGATGTCGGAGAAGTCGATCTGCGGGTCGACGCCCTGGGTGAACAGGTTCAGGCCCAGGGTGACCAGGCACACGTTGCCGGTGCGCTCGCCGTTGCCGAACAGGCAGCCCTCGATGCGGTCGGCGCCCGCCATGTAGCCGAGCTCGGCGGCGGCGACGGCGGTGCCGCGGTCGTTGTGCGGGTGCAGCGACAGGACGACCGAGTCCCGGTAGGCGAGGTTCCGGTTCATCCACTCGATCTGGTCGGCGTAGATGTTCGGGGTCGCCATCTCCACCGTCGCCGGCAGGTTGACGATGACCTTCCGGTCCGGCGTCGGCTTCCACACGTCGTTGACGGCGTTGCAGACCTCGACCGCGTACTCCAGCTCGGTGCCGGTGAACGACTCCGGCGAGTACTCGAAGTAGATCTCGGTGTCGCCCATGTCCTCGGCGAGCTTGGCGCACAGCTTCGCGCCCTCGACCGCGATGGCGGTGATGCCGTCCTTGTCCTGCCCGAACACCACGCGGCGCTGCAGCGTGCTGGTCGAGTTGTACAGGTGGACGATCGCCTGCTTGGCGCCGCGGACCGCCTCGAAGGTCTTCTCGATCAGCTCGGGGCGGGCCTGCGTCAGGACCTGGATCACGACGTCGTCGGGGATCCGGCCCTCCTCGATGATCTGCCGGACGAAGTCGTAGTCGGTCTGGCTCGCCGCAGGGAAGCCGACCTCGATCTCCTTGTAGCCCATCCGTACCAGCAGCTCGAACATCTTGAGCTTGCGGTGCGCGTCCATCGGGTCGATCAGTGCCTGGTTGCCGTCCCGCAGGTCGACCGCGCACCAGCGGGGCGCCTCGGTGATGACCTTGTCGGGCCAGGTCCGGTCCGTCAGCTTGACCGGGGTGAACGGCCGGTAGCGCTCGAACGGCATGCCGGAAGACTGCTGTCGCGGATACATCCGATGTGATCCCTCTGCTCGAACCTCACGGCCGACGTCCATAACGAAGTCCCGCAGCGAGGGAGCCGACCTTGTTACAGGCCCCCGCTGCGGCCGCTAAGGAGGAGCAGCTCACGCAACACGCCTGCCAACGTAACAGACGACGTCCCAGTTACGGAAACCAACGTCCGCATACTGAGACACCAGGGGCCTCTGCCGTCTCCTCCAACGGCGTCCGGCCCACCGCGCATTCCCGGCCGCCCCGTCACGGGACGAGCACGGACAGGCAGGTCACGCAGCCCTCCAGGGCCTCGAACTCGCTGATGTCGACGCTGGTCACCCGCAGCCCGTCCGCGGCGAACCGCGCGGCCGTGCGCGGCGCGGACGCCGACATCAGCACATGGTCGGGGCCGAGCGGCACCACGTGCGCGCCCGCCGGCTCCGGGACGACCCGGATGAACGGCAGCACCGAGGTGTCCACCATCTCCGGCACCCCGACGAGGCTGCCGTCGGGCAGCGCCGTCATCGCCGACTTCAGGTGCAGGCAGCCCCGCGTGTCGACGGGCACCACCCGCCGCCCGCCCAGCAGGTGGGCGAGCTGGCAGATGCCCTCCTCGTTGGTGCGGGCGCCGCGCCCCACGTACACGGTGTCGCCGACGGACAGCACGTCCCCGCCGTCCAGGGTGCCCGGCGCCTTGATCCGCTCCACCCGCAGCCCCAGCTCGCGCACCGCCTGCTCGGTGCCGGACGCCTCGCCGCGCCGGCGCGGCTCGCCCGACCTGCCGAGCACCGCCAGGTCGCCGCAGACCACCACCGTGTCCTCGACGAACACCGCATCCGGATGGTCGTCGGCCGGCGGCACCGCCCGCACCCGCCGCCCGGACGCCCGCAGCGCCGCGACGTACGCCTCGTGCTGCCGCGCGGCGAGCGCCGTGTCGACCGGCCGGCGCCCGATGTGCGTGACGATCCCCTCGGCGAGCCGCGGCCCCGGCGGCCGCACCAGGGCGGTGCCGGGGTCGGGCCGGGCATCGGCGGGCCCCATGTCAGCGGGACGCCCCCTCGGTGGTGACGATCACGCCCAGCGCGTACGCGCGGGACATGCCGAGCAGCTCGGCGACGGCGTGCAGCGCCTGCCGCTCCCCCTCGTCGAGCGGGCCGTCCGCCAGCGCGATGCGGACGGCCTCGGCGAGGAACCACTCCTTCGCCTCCACGGCGAGATGGGCGCCCGCCCGCTCGACCTCCTGGCCCAGGAACACCGGCGCCACCACCAGGTCGGCGTCGATGGCGTCGTCGTCGTAGTCCGGCTCCCCGTAGCGGGTGACGGTCTCGATCGCGCGGGCGCGGGCCGCGTCGTCCTCCGGCGCGCCCGAGCGCAGCACCAGCGCCGCGGCGGCGCGCATGCCGGCGGGCAGCGCCGCCGCCATCTGCTGCGCGGTCGGCGCCCGCAGCACCGACACCGGGAACCGGCCGCGGCACGAGCGGCACTCCACCGCGTGCCCGAGCCGCCACAGCGGGATCAGCGGCACGAAGAACGGGCTGAACCAGCGCCGCGCGGCCCGCCTCCGGTAGGCGCGGTCGCCACCGCACTGCGGGCAGTGGAACGTGCCTTCGCCGACGGTCCGGAAGACGACCGTCAGCCCGAAAACGAGCAACACCGGGGCTCTCCTCCCAAAACGGACTCCGCTCCAAAGTACCGACCCGGCGCCGCCGCCGTGGCCGTCCCGGCGAACCCGGCCGCTCCGTTTACGCTGGGTCCATGACCGGTGACCTGGGTTCCGACGCCGGCCGCGCGCGGCCGCGGCCGTCCTTCCTGCCGCCCGAGGGGGCGCCGCCGGACGCGGTGCCCGCCGAGCCCGGCCCGCCGCCGGAGCCGCCCGCGCCGCCGCGCCGCGCCGGCTGGGACCTCGCCGTGATCGCCGCCTCCGCCGTCCTGGTGGTGTCGGCGTTCCTGCCATGGGCGCACGCCCAGACCGTCCTCGACCTGTTCGGCCGGTCCCTCGTCCGCGACCAGGGCAGCGTGGCCGGCATCGACGCCGACAACCTCGTCCTCGCGGTCCCCGTGCTGGCGGTCGTGGCGATCGTGATGGCGTTCTGGAACCTGGTCGCCCGGGACCCGCGGATCGGCGCGCTCGCCGCCGTCCCGGCCGTGCTGTCGCTGGCCACGTGCGGCATCTTCGTGCTGCGGCTCGGCGGCGTGCCCGACCGGATGCCGAACTACGGGCTGAACCTCACCTACCAGGTCAGCCTCCGGTACGGCTGGTTCCTGGCGGTCGCGATGAGCCTGCTGCTGGCCGTCTTCAGCCTCGTCCGCCCCATCTCCGACCGGCTCGCGGGCAGGGGCGGCGAAGGGCAGGAGTACGACGCGCAGCAGTACGCGGCGGCGCAGCAGTACGCGGATCAGCAGCGGTACTGGGCCGAGCAGGGCGCCGCGTGGCCCGAGGAGGCCCAGGCGTGGGGCCGGACGCCGGAGGAAGCGCAGGCGTGGGGCCGGAGCCACGAGGAGCCGCAGGCATGGGGCCGGCCTCCGGTGGAAGAGCACGGCACCGCGGAGGCGCAGGGCTCCGAGGAGGCACAGGTCCGTGCTCGCGACGCCGAGGAGCCGCAGTCCGATCAGCGGCCCTCCGGCGGGTCCGTCCGCCCGTCGCCGCAGCCGGAACAGGAGTGAGCGCCGCACCGGTCAGTCGTAGAAGCCCAGCCGCCGCAGCTGCTTCGGGTCGCGCTGCCAGTCCTTGAGCACGCTGACCCGCAGGTCGAGGAAGACCTTCGTGCCGAGCAGCGCCTCGATCTGCCGCCGCGCCGCCGCGCCCACCTCGCGCAGCCGGGCGCCCTTGTGCCCGATGATGATGCCCTTCTGGCTGGGCCGCTCGACGAACAGGTGCGCGTAGACGTCGATCAGGTCGTCGCGGCCCTCGCGCGGGTTCATCTCGTCCACGACGACGGCGATCGAGTGCGGCAGCTCGTCGCGGACGCCCTCCAGCGCCGCCTCGCGGATCAGCTCGCCGATGAGGACCTGCTCGGGCTCGTCGGTGAGGTCGCCCTCCGGGTACAGCGGCATGCCCTCGGGCAGCCGCGAGATCAGCAGGTCGCCGACGAGGCCGACCTGGAAGCCGTCCGCCGCCGAGCACGGCACGATGTCGGCGAACTCGCCGAGCCGCCCCACCGCGAGGAGCTGCTCGGCGACCTGCTCGGGCGCGGCGAGGTCGGTCTTGGTGACGATCGCCACCACGGGCGTCCGCTTCACCGCCGCCAGCTCCCGCGCGATGTACTTGTCGCCGGGGCCGACGGGCTGGTCCGCCGGGACGCAGAACCCGATCACGTCCACCTCGGTCAGCGTGGACCGGACGAGGCTGTCCAGCCGCTCCCCCAGCAGCGTGCGGGGCTTGTGCAGGCCCGGCGTGTCGACCACGACGAGCTGCGCGTCCGGCCGGTGCACGATCCCGCGGATCGCCCGCCGGGTCGTCTGCGGCCGGCTGCTGGTGATCGCCACCTTGGTGCCGACCAGCGCGTTCATCAGGGTCGACTTCCCCACGTTGGGCCGCCCGATGAAGCAGGCGAACCCCGCCCGGTACCCCTCGGGCGCGACCGCGCCCATCACGTCTCCGCTGCTCGTCACCCCCCAATTGTCGCCCACCCCGGGACCACCCCGGCCCCACCGCCCCGCCCACGCTCCCCGGGGAGTCGCCCCCGCCCGCAACGGCTCGCCCCCGACCACCGGCATGCTCGAATCCCAGCCACCAGCAGGTCCGAACCCCAACCACCGGCCGGTTTAAGCCCCAGCCACCAGCCGGTCGCCCCCCGGCCACCGGCAGGCCCGGCCCCGACCACTGCTGATCCGAGCCCCGAACAAGGCGGCGGGCGGGCAGGTCCGAACCCCAATCACCAGCCGGTTGACCCCCGGCCACCGGCAAGTCCGGCCCCCGACCACCGGCCGATCCGAACCCCGAACACCGGCCGGTTTGAGCCCGACCACCGGCGATTTTGAGCCCCAGCCGCCGGCACGGGCGGGCACGCGGAGCGAGTGCAGCGAGCGGAGCGGGCCCGCCCGCCGACCGGCAGGCTGTTTCGCCGCG
>NZ_JBEPCJ010000085.1:0-47759 GCF_040299565.1 Spirillospora sp. NPDC000708 | reverse complement strand
CGGGTCCGGCCCCGGGGCGCACCCGCGGGCCCGCCCCGCCCCCCCGGGGGGGGGGGGGGGCGGGACGACTCGTCCCGCCACCGCCCGTGACCGGCGCCTACGGCGTCCGGACGCCGGACGCCGCGTGCCCCGCGGCCTTACCCCGGATCAGCTGCAGCCGCTGGTGGAGCCGCAGCCTTCGCAGACGTAGCAGCTGCCCGCCGGGCGCATCTTCGTGCCGCAGGTGAGGCAGAGCGGCGCGTCGGCGGTGCGGCCCTGGCGGCTCTCGATGACCTCCATCGACGAGCGCGCCTCGGGCGCGGGCGCCGGGGCCGCCGGACGGGCGATCTCCGCCGACTGCGCGAGCGTCTCGTGCTCGATCTCCTCCTCGGCGTGGAGGGTGGCCGGGTCCTCGCCGTTGGCCTGCATCGCGCGCTCCTCGGCGGTGAAGATGCCGAGGCCCGCGCGCTCCTCGTAGGGCAGGTGGTCCAGCGCCAGGCGGCGGAAGATGTAGTCCATCACCGAGGTGGCCATGCGGATGTCGGGGTCGTCGGTCATCCCGGCGGGCTCGAACCGCATGTTGGTGAACTTCTCCACCCAGGTCTCCAGCGGCACGCCGTACTGGAGGCTGATGGAGATCGCCATGGAGAACGCGTCCATCACGCCGGCGAGGGTGGAGCCCTGCTTGCCGAGCTTGAGGAACACCTCGCCGAGACCGTCGTCCGGGTAGGACGAGGCCGTCATGTAGCCCTCGGCGCCCGCGACGGAGAACCGGGTGACGGTGGCGGGCCGCTGCTTCGGCAGCCGCTTGCGGACGGGGCGCGTCGCCGCCGCGCCGGCCTCCGCGGGGGCGGCCTCGGTCTTGGCCTCCTCCTTCTTGCCGGCGGCCGACAGCGGCTGGCCGACCTTGCAGTTGTCGCGGTAGATCGCCAGGGCCTTCAGGCCGAGCCGCCAGCCCTCGAAGTACACCTTCTCGATGTCCTCGACGGTGGCCTGCTCCGGCATGTTGACGGTCTTGGAGATCGCCCCGGACAGGAACGGCTGCGTCGCCGCCATCATCCGGACGTGCCCCATCGGGCTGATCGCCCGCTCGCCCATCGCGCAGTCGAACACCTCGTAGTGCTCGGGCCGCAGGCCGGGCGCGTCCACGACGTGGCCGTTCTCGCCGATGTACTCGACGATCGCCTCGATCTGCTCCTGCTGGTAGCCGAGCTTGCGCAGGGCGCGCGGCACCGTCTGGTTGACGATCTGCATCGAGCCGCCGCCGACGAGCTTCTTGAACTTCACCAGCGCGAGGTCCGGCTCGATGCCGGTGGTGTCGCAGTCCATCATCAGGCCGATGGTGCCGGTCGGGGCCAGCAGCGACGCCTGCGCGTTGCGGTAGCCGTGCTTCTCGCCCGTCTTCAGGCACTCCTGCCACTGCTTGGCGGCGGCGGCGTGGATCGCCTTGTCCATCTCGTCGAGGGTGCGGATGTCGTCGTTGGCGGCGGCGTGCTTGCGCATGACCCGCTTGTGGCCCTCGGCGTTGCGGGCGTAGCCCTCGTACGGGCCGACGACGCCGGCGATCTCGGCGGAGCGGCGGTAGGCGACGCCGGTCATCAGCGAGGTGATGGCCGCCGCGAGGGATCGGCCGCCCTCGGAGTCGTAGGCGTGGCCGGTCGCCATCAGCAGCGCGCCCAGGTTGGCGTAGCCGATGCCGAGCTGCCGGTAGTCGCGGGTGGTCTGCGCGATCTTCTCGGTCGGGAAGTCGGCGAAGGTGATGGAGATGTCCATCGCCGTGATGATCAGCTCGGTGAGCTTGACGAACTTCGCGACGTCGAAGGTGCCCTCGTCGGTGAGGAACTTCAGCAGGTTGATGCTGGCGAGGTTGCAGGACGAGTTGTCCAGCGACATGTACTCCGAGCACGGGTTGGACGCGGTGATCCGGCCCGACTCGGGGTTGGTGTGCCAGTCGTTGATCGTGTCGTCGTACTGGATGCCGGGGTCGGCGCACTCCCAGGCGGCCTGGGCCATGAGCCGGAACAGCTCCTTGGCCTTGACCTTCTCGACGATCTCGCCGGTCATCCGGGCGCGCAGCCCGAACTCGCCGTCGGACTCGACGGCGTGCATGAACTCGTCGGAGACCCGGACGGAGTTGTTGGCGTTCTGGTACTGGACGCTGCCGATGTCCTTGCCGCCGAGGTCCATGTCGAACCCGGCGTCCCGCAGCGCGCGGATCTTGTCCTCCTCGCGCGCCTTGGTCTCGATGAACTCGGCGATGTCGGGGTGGTCGACGTCCAGCACGACCATCTTGGCGGCGCGGCGGGTGGCGCCGCCCGACTTGATCGTCCCGGCGGACGCGTCGGCGCCGCGCATGAACGACACGGGGCCGCTGGCGGTGCCGCCGGAGGACAGCAGCTCCTTGCTGGAGCGGATGCGCGACAGGTTCAGGCCGGCCCCCGAGCCGCCCTTGAAGATCACGCCCTCTTCCTTGTACCAGTCCAGGATCGACTCCATCGTGTCGTCCACGGACAGGATGAAGCAGGCCGACACCTGCTGCGGCGACTTGGTGCCGACGTTGAACCAGACCGGCGAGTTGAAGCTGAACATCTGGTGGACGAGCGCGTACTTCAGCTCGTGCTCGAAGACCTCGGCGTCCTGCTCGGTGGCGAAGTAGCCGTGCTCGAGGCCGGTCCGGACGTACACGCCGACGACGCGGTCGACGAGCTGCTTGAGGCTCCACTCGCGCTGCGGGGTGCCGACGGCGCCGCGGAAGTACTTGGACGTGACGATGTTGACGGCGTTCAGCGACCAGAAGTCGGGGAACTCCACACCGCGCTGCTCGAAGTTGACCGAGCCGTCGCGCCAGTTGGTCATGACGACGTCGCGGCGTTCCCAGCGCAGCTCGTCGTAGGGGTGGACGCCGGGCGTGGTGAAGATCCGCTCCACCTTCAGCCCCTTGCGGCCCCCCTTGCCGCGCCGTGCCGGGCCGCTGACCGTCTCCGTCATGCCTTCCCCCTCCCGGGCCCTCCCGCCGGGCCCTGTACAGGAACAACTCCGCCGCCGCCCGGGCCATGCCCGTGCGGAGGCGCCTTCACTATGTGCTTTCTCGTATTTCCGGAACCGCCCCTACCGGGGCGGGCCGGGCTCCCCCGAGGAACCGGCCTTCCGCAGCGCCTCGATCTCCTTGGCGAAGTCGTCCAGCGACTCGAAGCTCCGGTAGACCGAGGCGAATCGCAGATAGGCGACCTCATCGAGTTCACGAAGGGGCCCCAGGATCGCGAGGCCGACCTCGTGCGAGGGGATTTCCGCGGATCCGGACGATCTGATCGCCTCTTCGACCCGCTGCCCCAGCTTCGCGAGCGCATCCTCGTCCACCGGGCGGCCCTGGCAGGCCCTGCGCACCCCGGCGATGATCTTTTCCCGGGAGAACGGCTCGGTGACCCCGCTGCGCTTGGCCACCATCACGAGCACATTCTCCTGCGTGGTGAATCGCTTGCCGCATTCCGCACACGCGCGGCGGCGCCGAATGGCGCCGCCGTCATCGGTGGCGCGACTGTCGATCACTTTGGTGTCAGGGTTGCGGCAGAACGGGCAGTGCACGCGCTATCCCTCCCCTGACGGAAACGAGTCACACCCACGACCCGCCATATATAGGTGACTTACATCGGTGTGACTACTAGATGTTGTGGTCAACCGTACGGCTCGGCGCAGGGCTACGCAACCTGATCCGCGGCCTCAGGAGTAGACCCGCGTCACATCCGCCGCGTAGATCCAGGTCACGTCGGACGATCGGATTCCGGCCCCGGGCGTGTCGCCGCGGGAGGCGCCGGGAGGCGGGCCGGAACGGGTCAGCCGGGCAGGACGAGCCGCTGGCCCGGCTGTACGGTGGGGTCGCCGCCCATCCCGTTGAGGTCGATGATCCGCTGCACGGTGACGCGCGGGTCGGCGCCGGGGTCGGCGGCGGCGGCGATGCCCCAGAGGGTGTCGCCGGGCTCGACGACGGCGGTCCGGACGTGCCCGGAGCGCCCGTGGTGGTCGGCGCGGCCGCCCGCGAAGGCGCCGGTGCCGCCGTCCAGCCAGAGGGCGGCGAGCGTGACGGCGGCGGCGAAGGCGACCAGGACCGCCCGCCCGCGGCGGGTGAGCCGCAGCGGGGCGCGTTCACCGGACGGCGAATCGGGCATCTCCACCCTCCTCGACTTCGAATGAATTTTCGATCGAACGCCTGTACGATGTTGTACCGCAGCACACCGGCGAAACGCGAGCACATCTTCGAACAATTGTTTGATCATTTCGTCCGGACGCGATAGCGTTCATGACAAGGAGTGACGGATCGAGGCGCCCGGGAGGCGACGAGCGATGAGCAAGGTCCGGGAGCTGCCCGACGGGCCCATGGACGAGACGGGCCTGACCCAGCGGCAGCGCATGGTGCTGGAGGTGATCCGCGACTCCGTCCAGCGCCGGGGGTACCCGCCCTCGATGCGCGAGATCGGCGAGGCGGTCGGCCTGACCAGCACCTCCAGCGTGTCGCACCAGCTCCGGGCCCTGCAGCGCAAGGGGTACCTGCGGCGCGACCCGAACCGCCCGCGCGCGGTCGAGGTGCGGGTCCCCGGCGCGACGCCGGTCCGCACCGAGCCCGACTCCTACGAGGCGGTGGGCGGCCAGCAGACCGCGACGCGGCCCGCGCCGGCCTACGTCCCGCTCGTCGGCCGGATCGCCGCCGGTGGCCCGATCCTGGCCGAGGAGGCCGTGGAGGACGTCTTCACGCTGCCCAAGCAGCTCGTCGGCGAGGGCACCCACTTCCTGCTGAAGGTCACCGGCGACTCGATGATCGAGGCGGCGATCGCGGACGGTGACTGGGTCGTGGTCCGCCAGCAGCCGGTCGCCGAGCAGGGCGACATCGTCGCCGCCATGATCGACGGCGAGGCGACGGTGAAGACGTTCAAGCGCAAGGACGGCCACATCTGGCTGATGCCGCAGAACTCCGCCTACGAGCCGATCCCCGGCGACGAGGCGTCCGTTCTCGGCCGCGTGGTGGCGGTCCTGCGCAAGATGTAGCGCGGCGCCCCCACAGGGGCGCACGCGGCCCCATGAGGGCGCGGTGGCGACGCTGAGAGGCGGCCGCGGGAGACGATCCCCGCGGCCGCCTCAGCGTGCCGCCCTGGTGTCCGCTAGCGCTTCGGGACGATGTTCACGATCTTGGGGGCGCGGACGATGATCTTGGCGATCTCCGCGCCGCCCAGCGCTTCCTGGACCTTGGCCGAGGCCAGCGCCAGCCGCTCCAGCTCCTCGCCGGCGATGCCGGGCGGCACCTCCAGCCGGTCGCGGACCTTGCCGGCGACCTGCACGACGCAGGTCACCGACTCCTCCACCAGCAGCGCCGGGTCGGCCTGCGGCCAGCCCGCGCGGATCACCGGCGCGGTGCGTCCCAGCAGCTCCCACGCCTCGTCGGCGGTGTAGGGGGCGAACAGCGACAGCAGCACCGCGATCGCCTCGGCGGCCTCGCGGACGGCCGGGTCGGCGGCGCCGGGGCCGGAGTCGATCGCCCGGCGGGTCGCGGTGACCAGCTCCATGATCCGCGCGATCGCCACGTTGAACCGCTGCGTCTCGACCATCCTCGTGGCCTCGTCGACGGTGCGGGCGGTGGCGCGGCGCAGCTCGGTGTCGCCGGACGCCGGGTCCGCGCCGGGCGCGGAGGACACCTCGGCGGCGATGCGGTGCACCCGGGTCAGGAACTTCGACATGCCGTGCGGGGACACGTCGGCCCAGTCGATGTCGTCCTCCGGCGGGCCGGAGAACAGCATCGCCAGCCGGACGACGTCCACGCCGAACTCGGCGATCTGGTCGCCCAGGTCGACCAGGTTGCCGGTCGACTTCGACATCCCGCTGCCGTTCAGGATCACCTGGCCCTGGTTCAGCAGCCGGGTGAACGGCTCGGTGAAGTCGACCATGCCCATGTCGTACAGGACCTTGGTGAAGAACCGGCTGTACAGCAGGTGCAGGATGGCGTGCTCGACGCCGCCGGTGTACTGGTCGACCGGCATCCACCGGCGGACCTTCTCGACGTCGAACGGGCCGTCCTCGTACCCCGGCGAGCAGTACCGGAAGTAGTACCAGGACGAGTCGACGAAGGTGTCCATGGTGTCGGTGTCGCGCTTGGCGGCGCCGCCGCACTTGGGGCACGCCACGTTCACCCAGTCGGACGCGGCGGCCAGCGGCGAGGTGCCCTTGGGCGCCAGGTCCGCGCCGCGCAGGCCGTCCGGCAGCCGGACGGGCAGCTGGTCGTCGGGGACGGGGACCTCCCCGCACGCCTCGCAGTGCACGATCGGGATCGGGCAGCCCCAGAACCGCTGCCGGGACACCAGCCAGTCGCGCAGCCGGAAGTTGACGGAGGCGCGTCCGGTTCCGCGCTCGTCCAGCACCTCGATGATGCGCGCGATGGCGTCGCCCTTGGCCAGCCCGTCGATGGGACCGGAGTTGACCAGCCGGCCGTCGCCGGGGGTGGCCATGCCGGTCTCGGCGGGGTCGGGCAGCCCGGTCTCCACGACGACGCGGACCGGCAGCCCGAACTTCAGCGCGAAGTCCAGGTCGCGCTGGTCGTGCGCGGGGACCGCCATGATCGCGCCGTGCCCGTACTCGGCCAGCACGTAGTCCGACGCCCAGACCGGCAGCCGCTCGCCGTTGACCGGGTTGATGGCGTAGCGGCCCAGGAACACGCCGGTCTTCTCGCGCTCGGTGGACAGCCGCTCGATCTCGCTCTCCCGGGAGACCTCCTCGCGGTAGGCCTCGAACGCGGCCCGCTGGTCGGGATGGCAGATCTCCTCGGCCAGCGCGGCGTCGGCGGCGACGACCATGAACGTGGCGCCGAACAGGGTGTCGGGACGGGTGGTGTAGACGGTGACGGGCTCGTCCCGGCCCTCGATCACGAAGTCGACGTCGGCGCCGGTGGAGCGGCCGATCCAGTTGCGCTGCATCAGCAGGACGCGCTCGGGCCACTTGCCCTCCAGCTGCGCCATGTCGTCCAGCAGCCGGTCCGCGTAGTCGGTGATCTTGAAGTACCACTGGGTCAGCACGCGCTTCTCGACCAGCGCGCCGCACCGCTCGCAGTGCCCGCCGACGACCTGCTCGTTGGCCAGGACGGTCTGGTCCTTCGGGCACCAGTTGACGTGGCCGCCCTTGCGGTAGGCGAGGCCCCGCTCGTAGAAGCGCAGGAACAGCCACTGCGTCCACTTGTAGTACTCGGGGTCGGAGGTGTGCAGGCGGCGCGTCCAGTCGAAGGACGGGGCGTACCGGTGGAACGAGGCGGCCTGCGTCTCGATGTTGGCGTAGGTCCACTCGGCGGGGTGCGAGTCGCGCTTGATCGCGGCGTTCTCGGCGGGCAGGCCGAAGGAGTCCCAGCCGATGGGGTGCAGGACGTTGTGGCCGCGCTGGAACCAGTACCGGGCCACGACGTCGCCGATGGCGAACGCCTCGGCGTGGCCCATGTGCAGGTCGCCGCTGGGGTAGGGGAACATGTCCAGCGCGTAGCGCCGCTCGCGGCCGTCGTCCTTGTCCTCGGCCGCGAAGGGGTCGAGCTCCGCCCAGCGGGCCTGCCACTTGTCCTGAACCGCCCGTGGGTCGTACTGCTCGTCGCTGCTCACGCTTCCGCTCCGGTCTCCATCTGGGGTCACAGGGCCAACGGGCCGTCCGTCACATGAAACGACCCCTCGCGAAGGAGGGGCCACCACGTCGACGTCGATGCGTCAACGTGGTCGTTGAAGGAGCAGCCTGGCCGACATACATCAAGAGTAGCGCAACCGCAAGCCTTCACGCGGGGTCCTGCGGGCGCGGGCGGCCGGACGGGGTGCCCGGATCCGGCGCGCTGGAGGGGCTTGACGCGCGGCGCGGGATCGTCGATCCTCTCAAACAGGAAAGTTTCCTATTAGAAGGCGGACGGGCGCTCCCACCCGCCCGCCTCGTGAGCGGCTGCCGACTCCGACCCACCCCCCGCCAAGGAGGATCGCGTATGCCCCGCCGATTCCGCACGCCCCGCATGCCCCGCAGGGCCGGCCTCGCCGTCGCCGCCGCCGTGGGCGTCGGCGCCTCGGTCCTGACCGCGGCTCCCGCGCTCGCCCACGGCTACACCAGCACCCCGCCCAGCCGGGCACTGCTGTGCAAGCAGGGCGTGGTCAAGAACTGCGGCCCCATCCAGTGGGAGCCGCAGAGCACGGAAGGCCCCAAGGGCTTCCCCCAGTCCGGTCCCGCCGACGGGACGATCTGCGCGGCCGGCGACAGCCGCTGGGCCCCGCTCGACGACCCGCGCGGCGGCACCTGGCCCGCCACGAGGGTGTCCAGCGGACCGTACACCTTCACCTGGCACCTGACCGCCGCCCACGCCACCACCTCGTTCCGCTACTTCATCACCAGGGACGGCTGGAACCCCGCCCAGCCGCTCACCCGGGCGCAGCTCGACACCGCGCCCTTCCTCCAGGTCAACTACGGCGGGAAGCAGCCGCCCTACGACGTCAGCCACAGCGGCACGCTGCCCGCCAAGCACGGCCGGCACATGATCCTCGCCGTGTGGGACATCGCCGACACCGGCAACGCCTTCTACCAGTGCTCGGACGTGGACTTCGGCTGATCTCCGCGGCGGCCGCACGGCCGTGACCGACCCCCCTCCGGCGGGCCGCCCCGCTCCAGGCGCCCGCCCCAGGTGGCCGGGCGGGACCCCGCGTCCCGCCTGGCCACCTGGCCACCTGGCCACCTGGTCATAGACTCCTCGGTAACCAACCGGCCGGTCACCGTTCCGCGCGAGGAGTGCCATGCTCAACCTGTCCGTGCTGCTGGAGGACGCCGCCAGGGAGACCCCCGACCGCGACGCCGTGGTCTTCGGCGACCTGCGGCTCTCGTACTCCTTCGTCGACGCGGTCGCGAACCAGGTCGCGAACCTGCTGCGGTCGCGCGGCGTCCGCCCCGGCGACAAGGTGGCGCTGTCCAGCCCGAACCTGCCGTACTTCCCGATGGTGTACTTCGGGGCGCTCAAGGCGGGCGCGGTGGTCGTCCCGTTGAACGTGCTGCTCAAGCCGCGCGAGATCGCCTACCACCTGGGCGACTCCGAGGCGAAGGCGTTCTTCTGCTTCGAGGGCACGCCGCAGCTGCCGCTCGGCGAGGCCGGCCGCGCCGGGTTCGAGCAGGCCGAGGGCTGCGAGCACTTCTTCCTGCTGCCGGCGAACCCCGCCGCGACCGAGTCGCCCATCGAGGGCGCCGAGCTGTTCTGGGCGGCGCTCGCCGGGCAGCCGGACACGTTCGACACCGAGCGGACCGAGGGCACCGACACCGCGGTGATCATCTACACGAGCGGGACGACGGGCCAGCCGAAGGGCGCCGAGCTCACGCACGGCAACCTGCTGATGAACGCGATGGTCGACGACACCCTGTTCGCGCGGACGCTGCACGACACGTCGCTGGTGACGCTGCCGCTGTTCCACATCTTCGGGCAGACGTGCGTGATGAACGTCGGGTTCTACCGGCGCGGGACGCTCGTCATGCAGCCGCGGTTCGACGCCAAGGAGGCGGTCGCGCTGATGGTGAAGGAGAAGGTGAACATCTTCGCCGGCGTCCCGACCATGTACTGGGCGCTGCTCAGCGACGACACCTCCCCCGAGGACGTCGCGACGATCCGGGAGAACCTGCGGGTCGCGGTGTCGGGCGGCGCGGCGCTGCCCATGGAGGTCATCAAGGGCGTCCGGGAGAAGTTCGGGATGAACGTCCTGGAGGGCTACGGGCTGTCGGAGACCTCGCCGGTCTGCTCGTTCAACCGGCCGGACCGGCCGACCAAGCCGGGCTCGATCGGGCTGCCGGTCTGGGGCGTGGAGATGAAGCTCGTCAACGACGAGTGGAAGGACGTCGAGGGCGAGGGCCCCGGCGAGATCGCCGTGCGCGGCCACAACATCATGAAGGGCTACTACAACCGGCCCGAGGCGACCGCCGAGGCGATCAAGGACGGCTGGTTCCGCACCGGCGACGTGGCCCGCCGCGACGAGGACGGCTACTACTACATCATCGACCGCTCCAAGGACATGATCATCCGGGGCGGTTACAACGTGTACCCGCGGGAGCTGGAGGAGGTCCTGATGACCCATCCGGACGTCTCGCTGGCCGCCGTGGTGGGCGTCCCGCACCCGAGCCACGGCGAGGAGGTCAAGGCGTACGTGATCCGCAGGCCGGGCGCCACGGTGACCGAGGACGAACTGATCGCGTGGGGCAAGGAGCAGTTCGCCAACTACAAGTACCCGCGCATCGTGGAGTTCCGCGACGAGCTCCCGATGACCGCCACCGGCAAGATCCTCAAGCGCGAGCTGCGCTGAGCCCCGGATGTCCTGGCCCGCGGTGAGCGCTCGTGATGGGGCGTCCCATCACGACCGCTCACCGCACGTCGGCGGAAGCGTCAGCCGGAGGTGAGGTCCTGGGTGCCGATGACGCGGAGCAGTTTCAACGCCTCGTGCGCCGGGGTGCCGGGCGTGGCGCTGTAGAGGACGACCTTCTGGTCCCGGTCCGGCACGACGAGGACGTCGCAGAACACCTCGAGCTCGCCGACGACCGGGTGCCGCATACGTTTCCTGGAGCCGCGCCGTACCTCGACCTGGTGCCGGTCCCATAGCCGCCGGAAAAGCTCGCTCCCGCCTTTCAGCTCGTCGACGAGCGACGCGATTCCGGGGACGCGCGGGTAGCGCCCGGCCGCCGTCCTCAGATCGGCGACGCTCTGCTGGGCGAACTTCCCGTATTCGTCGTCGTCCTCGATGAGGCAGGCGTCGGGGTGGAGGAAGAAGGCCCGCACGAGGTTGCGTTCGCCTGGCGGGATCTTCGAGAAGTCGACGATGAGCGCCGCCGCCATGTCGTTCCAGGCGAGGACGTCGTATTTGGCGTCCAGAACGTAGGCGGGGATGTCGTCGAGCCGTTCGAGCAGATGCAGGATGCCCGCCGGCACTTCCTGAGGAGGTCCCGGCGGCGGGCCGAGCCGTTCACCGGCGAGGTTGTACAGGTGGCTCCGCTCGTCATCGGAGAGCCTCAGCGCGCGCGCCAGCGCGGCGAGGATCTGCCTGGACGGCCTCGGGCCGCGCCCCTGTTCCAACCGGATGTAGTAGTCCACCGACATCCCGGCTAGACGGGCGACCTCCTCCCGGCGAAGGCCAGGCGTCCGGCGGCGCACCCCCGCCTGTAGCCCTACGTCCGCGGGTTGCACGCGCGCGCGGCGCGAACGCAGGAACGCGGCCGTCTCCTGCCTGTTCATGCCTTCCAGCATGGCGGACGAAACGGACGGTCGGCCGCCTCCAAGGTGGTATCGCCGATCCCAGCTTCGAGCGGTCTCTCCCACCGCCCGCCCGCCGGCGGCACGGTGACGCCATGAACACCACGCAGATCGCGCTCATCACCGGAGCCAACAAGGGGATCGGCTTCGAGGCCGCCCGCCTCCTCGGCGGGAGGGGCATGACCGTCCTGGTCGGCGCCCGCGATCCCGAACGCGGCGAGAAGGCCGCGTCCCTCCTGGCCGGCGAGGGGATCGACGCCCGGTTCGTCCGGATCGACGTGACGGACGCCGCGAGCGCCGAGGCCGCCGCCGAACGGATCGGCGAGGAGCACGGGCGGCTCGACGTCCTGGTCAACAACGCCGGCATTTCGCCGGCCTCCGCGTACGGCCCGCCGAGCGAGACCTCGCTCGCCGGCATGCGCGAGACCTACGAGACCAACGTGTTCGGCGTCGTCGCCGTCACCAACGCGATGCTCCCGCTGCTGCGCCGCTCCCCCGCCGGCCGCATCGTCAACGTCTCCAGCGAACTCGGCTCGCTGACGCTGCTGACCGACCCGTCCAGCCCCTTCTTCCCGTTCAACCTGCTGGCGTACAACTCGTCGAAGACGGCGCTGAACGCCGTCACGATCGCCTACGCCAAGGAGCTGGCGGACACCGCGATCAAGGTGAACCTCGCCAACCCCGGCTACTGCGCCACCGACCTGAACGGCAACAGCGGGTTCCGCACGCCAGTGCAGGGCGCGGCGGAGGTCGTGCTGCTGGCGACGCTGGACGAGGACGGCCCGAACGGCGCCTTCCAGGGCGGCGCCGAGGAGCCGGGGCAGCCCGTCCCCTGGTGACTCTCTCGCCGGGCCGGTCGCGGGGCCGGTCGCGGCGCGGCGCGCTCGCGGTTCAGCGTGCGGCGAGCGCGTCCCGCCCGGCTTCGCGCAGGGTCTTGAGGGCTTCGTGCGACGGCGTGCCGGGCGTGGTGGTGTAGAGGACCACGCGCTGGTCGCGTTCCGGCACGTACAGGACGTCGCAGTGCAGCTCCAGCGGCCCGACGACCGGGTGGACCATGCGCTTGCGGCTGCTGCGCCTGATGCCCACCTCCCCCGAGTCCCACAGGCGGGCGAACAGCGGGCTGCGCGCGGACACCTCCGCGACCAGCTCGGCGATGCCGGGGTCGCCCGGGTAGCGGCCGGCGGCGGCGCGCAGGTCCGCGACCGAGTCGCCCGCCAGCTCCGCCACGTACGCGTCGGTGTCGTACCGGGCGGCGGCCGGACCGGTGAACAGCCACCGGATGACGTTGCGCTCCTCGGGCGGCAGCGCGGCGAAGTCCGTCATCAGCGCCGCCGCCAGGGGGTTCCAGGCGAGGATGTCGTGGCGGGCGTTCAGGACGTAGGCGGGCGTGTCGTCCAGCCGCTCCAGCAGGTGCAGGATGCCTGGCGGGACCTCCCGGGACGGCCCTGCCGGGGGTTCCGGCGCCTCGCCCGCCAGATGGTAGAGGTGGCCGCGTTCGTCATCGGTGAGCCTCAGCGCGCGCGCCAGCGCGGCGAGGATCTGCCTGGACGGCCTCGGGCCGCGCCCCTGTTCCAACCGGATGTAGTAGTCCACCGACATCCCGGCCAGTTGGGCGACCTCCTCCCGGCGCAGGCCCGGCGTCCGCCGCCGCGTCCCCGCCTTCAGCCCGACGTCCTCCGGTCGTACGCGGGCCCGGCGCGAGCGTAGGAACGCGGCCAACTCCTGCCTGTCCATGCGTTCCAGCATGGCCGATGCCGCCGAGCGGCCGCCACGCGGAGGGTGGTACCGCCGATCCCAGCTTCGGGCGGTCTCTCCTCACGCGCGCGCGGCGGCCACAGGCTGAAGGCATGACCACTGCACAGATCGCGCTCGTCACCGGCGCGAACAAGGGAATCGGCTTCGAGACGGCGCGCATCCTCGGCTCCGGCGGCAGGACGGTGCTGATCGGCGCGCGATCCGAGGAGCTCGGCGAGAAGGCCGCCGCGGAACTGGCGGGCGAGGGCCTCGACGCCCGGTTCATCCGCATCGACGTCACCGATGAGGACACCGTCACGGCCGCGGCCGACCGGATCGGGTCCGAGTACGGGCGGCTGGACATCCTCGTCAACAACGCCGGGATCACCTCGACGGACGCCTCCGACCCGCGCCGTTCCACCCCGCCGAGCCGGACGACGGTCGCCCAGGTCCGGGCGGCGTTCGAGACGAACGTGTTCGGCGTCGTCGCCGTCACCAACGCGATGCTCCCGCTGCTGCGCCGCTCCCCTGCCGCCCGCATCGTCAACGTCTCCAGCGAACTCGGCTCGCTGACGCTGCACAGCGACCCGTCCGCCCCCGTGAACCGCGTCAACCTGCTTCCCTACAACACGTCCAAGACGGCGCTGAACGCCGTCACTGTCGCCTACGCCAAGGAACTGGCCGCCACCCCGGTCACCGTGGTCGCGGCCGCTCCCGGGTACTGCGCCACCGACCTGAACGGGCGCACCGGTCCCCGGACGCCGGCGCAGGGCGCGGCCGTGATCGCCGGGGCGGCGACCGGCACCGCACCGAACGGCGCGTTCATCGCCGAGGACGGGCCGGTGCCCTGGTAGTGGCGGGTCAGAAGAGGATGTGCTCCTTGGGCAGGCCGTAGAACACCAGCCGGCCGGAGTCGAGGAGCTCCAGGTCGGTGGGCCGCCAGGTGTGGCGGGTGGCGTCCGCGTGCCGGACGGTGACGAACGAGAACCTGTCGGCCGCGTACACCCGGACCCCGTCCGCGCGCAGCCGCCGGAAGAGGTCGGTGTCCTCGCCGCATCCGCGGTCGGCGAACCGGTACGTGCGCATCAGGTCGCCGTCGCCGAGCAGCGCCCCGCCGCGCACCACGTCCACATAGCGGTGCTCGTGCTCGGGGTAGCGCAGCACGGTCGCGTTTATGGACTCCAGCAGCGCGTAGTGGGCGAGCTTCCCGACGACGCCGGCGTCCGTGTAGGAGAAGGCGGGAAGCAGGTCGGACACGTAGTGCGGCCCGTACAGCTCGTCGTCGTCGATCTTGCCGATGTACGCGCCGTCGGCGGCCTCTATGCCGAGGTTGAGGCACTCCCCCAGGGACAGGGACGCGTCGGCGCTTCGGACGACGACGTCGTCGATCCCGGCGGCGATCGCCCGCTTCTCCACGTCCCGGGGATCGAGGTCGAGGCGGTGCAGGATCATCACGAGCTGCAGGGGCCGCCAGGTCTGCGCCGCGATCTGCTCGATCGAGGAGGCGATCTGCTCGGCCCGGCAGGTGGACAGGACGAGCGACACCGTCGGCGGCGCCGCCGGCGCCGGGCCGGTTCCGAGGCGCTCCAGCAGGGCGTCGACCCGGTGCCGGTAGGTGTGCCGGGCGTGCACCCGCCGCAGCGCCAGATGCGCCTGCCGGTCGCGTAGTTCCGGGGCCCGCAGGAGCGCGCGCAGGCTGCGCTGGGCCGCCTTGGTGTCCTCCGCCGCCGGGCCGAACAGCGGGCTCGCGTCCGCCCGGTGATGGATGACGGGGACGCCGGCCGCCGCCGCCTCGTACGCCAGGCGGGGCGCGGGCGCGATGAGCACGCGGAACCGCTTGCGGATCGCGACGGCCTCCGCGTACGGGCGCGGAGGCGCCACCCGCTGCCGGTACAGGCGGGGGAAGCCGGTGGCGTAGAAGTGGGCGCCGAGCCGGGGCGCGGGCGCGATGAGCGGTTCCGCGGCCTGGTCGTACTCGCCCTCGTACAGCAGCGGGTAGCGGCCGTGGTCCTGGACGCGCGTCGGGTTGTGCAGGCGGGGCTGCGCGGCGAACGGCAGGTGGTGGACGCGGTCGTGGCCGAGGCTGCGCCGGTGCTCCGGCACCGCCGCCGCGTCCACGGTGAAGACGTGGTCGAAGTGCCCGGCGGCGTCGCCGAGACCGGCGCCGGTGTCCCAGTAGGCGGTGGGGACGCCGCGCTCCCGGCACCACTCCGCCATCTCCGCGACGGGCAGGGCCGTCCCGACCGACTCCACGAGCAGCAGCCCCGGCGGCCGCTCCTCGAACGCCTCCCGCCAGCCGCCGGACGCGGTGACCTGCGTCCACTCGTAGCGGAGGTTCGCCTCCAGGACGGGTCCGAGGACGACGGCCGCGACGAGGCCGGGCCGGTTCACCGGGCCGTCCGGCGCCGCGGGCGGCGTCACCTCGATCGGCTCGGTCTCGGCCACGAGGACGTCGGGACGGCGGGTCCGCGCGGGCTCCCCGGGGGGCTCGGGCGGCGGGGGAAGGGGGCGCAGCGCCTCCCGGACGCGCTGGTACGAGCCCGGCGCCGCCGGGCGCCCGCGCAGCGCGGTCAGCGCCGGCCCGAGCCGTGACCAGCGCCGCGCCCGCAGCGCCTCGTGCTCCCACTCGGCCCGCTCGGCGCGGTGCTCGGCGAGGGCCCGGCGGCGGTCGAGGTCGCCGATCCGCCGGGCCGCCTCGTTGAGCGCGCCGATCAGCCGCTCGATCTGCTCGTCCCGGTCGGCCCGCTCGCGCTCCAGCTCGGCGAGGCGCAGCCGGACGGCCGCGTTGTCGGCGGCGAGCCGGTCGCCCCGTTCCCGGGCCGCGCGCGGCTCGGCGGTCGGGTCGGTCTCGGGCACGGGCGCTCCCGGAACGTGCGGAACTGGGCCTCTTCGCACGTTAACCGGGCCGGGGCCGGGGCCGGCGGGACGTCGCGCAACGTTCACCGAGCCGTCGACCACCGGTTGCCGCGATCCCGGACAAAGCCGCCGAAGCACCCGCCACAGCGTCCGGCGGCTCCGGTCAGATCGTGTACGGCAGCCGCTTGATCCCGTTGATGAAGTTGGACTCCAGCCGGTCGGGCTCGCCGGCCCTGATCGCGGGGACCTTGGCGAGCAGCTCGCGGAACATCACGGTGATCTCCCGCCGCGCCAGGTGGGCGCCCAGGCAGAAGTGCGGGCCGGGGCCGCCGAACCCGACGTGCGGGTTGGGGTCGCGCAGGATGTCGAACCTCTCCGGGTCGGTGAAGACCGACTCGTCCCGGTTCGCCGACCAGTAGTAGAGGACGAGCTTGTCGCCCTCCTTGATCTCGTGGTCGTTCAGCGTGGTGTCGCGGGTCGCGGTGCGGCGCATCCAGATGACCGGCGAGACGTACCGGACGATCTCCTCGACGGCGCCCGCGATCCGGCCCTCGAAGTCCTCGGTGAGCAGGGCGCGCTGGTCGGGGTTGCGGGTGAGCAGGTCCAGCCCGTGCGCGATCGCGTTGCGGGTCGTCTCGTTCCCGGCGACGACGAGCAGGATGAAGAACGAGCCCAGCTCCTGGTCGGTCAGCGACTCGCCGTCGATGTTGGCGTTGACCAGCGCGGACGTGAGGTCGTCGGTGGGGTCCTCGCGGCGCTTCCGGCCGAGCTCCTCGACCAGGCCGCGCAGCGTCTCGCCCGCGTTCAGCAGCGCGAGCGCGAGCTGCTCGGGGTCGCCGGCGGGGACGAACTCGGCGTCGTTGCCAGCGAGGATGACGTTGGTCGCGTCGAGGACGGTCCGGTACTCGTCCTCCGCGATGCCCATCATGTCGCAGATGATCTTCAGGGGCAGCCGGGCGGCCACGTCCGCGACGAAGTCGCCACTGCCGCCGCCCGCGGCGACGTTCCCGACGATCTCGGCGGCGACCGCCTCGACGCGATCCTCGAACCGCTGGATCATCCGCGGCGAGAACGCCCGGGACACGATCCGGCGGATCTTGGCGTGCCGGGGGTCGTCCATGCTGATCATCGAGCCGAAGTACTCGTGCATGTCGCCCGGCATGTCCGGGATGCTGATCGCGCCGCGGCCCGAGCAGAAGTCCTGCGGGCGGCGGGACGCCTCGACGACGTCGGCGTGCCGGGTGAGGGCGTAGTACCCCGGCCCCTGCGGCGCGATGACGATGTCGGGCTCCTCGAACCTGACGAGTTCGGGATGCCATCGCAGCGCCTTGAACGCCTCGTGCCGCTGGTCGTGCGGGCGGCGCCAGAACTCCCAGTCCGTCAGGTTGATGTCCTCGACGTTGAGCACGTGCTTTCACCTCGTCCGAACGCGATTCGGTTTACATGCACTGTCTCAAAGTAAAGTGCGCGACCGACACCGGACGGCGCGGTGACCCGCATCACACCGCAGCCCGAGCCTAGACCGTTCCGGACGGCTCCGGGGCGGTTCCGGGGCGGTTCCGCACGTTCGCCGTGGATCGTTCCGCCTCCGGACGCCCCCTCCCCGCCCCCGGCATGGGCGCGGGAAGAGGGCGCCCGGACGGGTCACAGGCGTGCCCACGCCTCCGTCAGCACCGAGCGCAGGATCTGCTCGATCTCGTCGAAGTGCGTCTGGTCGCAGGTCAGCGGCGGCGCCAGCTGGACGACCGGGTCGCCGCGGTCGTCGGCGCGGCAGTACAGACCCGCCTCGTACAGCGCCTTGTCCAGGAAGCCGCGCAGCAGCCGCTCCGACTCCTCCTCGTCGAAGGTCTCCCGCGTGTCCCGGTCCTTCACCAGCTCGATGCCGTAGAAGTAGCCGTCGCCGCGGACGTCCCCGACGATCGGCAGGTCCCGCAGCCGCTCCAGCGTCGCCCGGAACGCGTCGCGGTTGCGCATGACGTGGCCGAGCAGGTCCTCGCGCTCGAACAGGTCGAGGTTCGCCAGTGCCACCGCCGCCGACACCGGGTGCCCGCCGAAGGTGTAGCCGTGGGCGAACATCGTCGTGCCGTGCCGGAACGGCTCGAACAGCCGGTCGGCGACGAGCATCCCGCCGAGCGGCGCGTACCCCGACGTCACGCCCTTGGCGAAGGTGATGATGTCGGGCGTGTAGCCGAACCGCTGCGCGCCGAACATCGTGCCGAGCCGGCCGAACGCGCAGATCACCTCGTCCGACACCAGCAGCACGTCGTGCCGGTCGCAGATCTCGCGGACGCGCTCGAAGTAGCCGGGCGGCGGCGGGAAGCAGCCGCCCGCGTTCTGCACCGGCTCCAGGAACACCGCCGCGACCGTCTCGGCGCCCTCGAACTCGATGGCCTCCTCGATCCGGTCCGCGGCCCAGCGGCCGAACGCCTCCGGGTCGTCGCCGTGCTCGGGCGCCCGGTAGATGTTGGTGTTCGGCACCCGGAACGCGCTCGGCACCAGCGGCTCGAACGGCGCCTTCAGGCCGGGGAGCCCGGTCAGCGACAGCGCGCCGTGCGGGGTTCCGTGGTAGGCGACCGCGCGGCTGATCACCTTGTGCTTGGCGGGCCTGCCGGTCAGCTTGAAGTACTGCTTGGCGAGCTTCCAGGCGCTCTCCACGGCGTCGCCGCCGCCGGTCGTGA
Organism: Spirillospora sp. NPDC000708; assembly: GCF_040299565.1. Lineage (NCBI taxonomy): Bacteria > Bacillati > Actinomycetota > Actinomycetes > Streptosporangiales > Thermomonosporaceae > Spirillospora > Spirillospora sp. NPDC000708. The sequence continues at coordinate 29,246 of NZ_JBEPCJ010000085.1, read as the reverse complement.
AGAACACCCGGTCCAGGCCGTCCGGCGCCAGCCCGGCCAGCCGCTCGGCCAGCTCGGCGGCCTTGGGGTGCGCGTACGACCAGATCGGGAAGTAGGCCAGCTCGGCGGCCTGCTTGGCGGCGGCCTGCGCGAGCTCCTCGCGCCCGTGCCCCGCCTGGACGGTGAACAGGCCGGACAGCCCGTCGAGGTAGCGCCGGCCCGCCGCGTCGTAGACGTACGGGCCCTCCCCCCGGACGATCATCGGGATCTCGCCGCCGTCCTGGGACGCCGAGTGCCGGGCGAAGTGCATCCACAGGTGGTCGCGGGCCGCCCTCTGCATCGGTTCGTTCTGCTGGCTGGTCACGTCCGGCTCCGTCATCACGCTTCCCTTGCTACGACCCGAGGACGCACGCAGATGCGAGCGATCCAGTTGTGATGATGCTAAGCGACGACGAAATTCGATGTAAATACGTATTCAGACACATGTATCCGTAGCGATGTGCTCACCTGGCCGCGACCCCCGGCCGCACCGCCGGACGGCGGCCGGGGTAGCGTCGCCCCGGGATCAAGGAGGCGAACACCGCATGGGCGACATCACGACCGGTTCGGTCAAGGCGAACGGCCTGGAATTCGGCTACCTCGCGGCCGGGCCCGAGAGCGGCCCGCTCGCGCTGTGCCTGCACGGCTTCCCGGATTCGGCGCACACCTGGCGGCACCTGCTCCCCGAGCTCGCCGCCGCCGGCTACCGCGCGGTCGCGCCCTTCATGCGCGGGTACGCGCCCACGTCCGTCCCCGAGGACGGCGCCTACCAGGGCGGCGCCCTCGCCGCCGACGCCAACGCGCTGCACGAGGCGTTCGGCGGCGGCTCCGACGCCGTCGTCATCGGGCACGACTGGGGCGCCTTCGCCACCTACGGCGCCGCCGCGGCGGCCCCCGACCGCTGGCGCAAGGCCGTCGCCATGTCCGTCCCGCCCATCGCGGTCATGGCGACGGCCTTCTTCGACTACGAGCAGCTCAAGCGCTCGTTCTACATCTTCGTGTTCCAGACGCCCCTGGCGGAGGCCGCCGTGAACCGCGCCTTCATCGAGGGCCTGTGGCGCGACTGGTCCCCCAAGGACACCGGCTACGCCGCCGAGGACGTCGACCACGTCATGGAGTGCCTCGCCACGCCGGACAACCTGTCGGCCGCGCTCGGCTACTACCGCGCCATGCTCGACACGTCGCGCCACATCGAACGCTATGCGGCCGAGCAGAAGGCGGCCACCTCGGTCGGTGTCCGGCCCGTCCTGTACCTGCACGGCGCCGAAGACGGCTGCCTGGGCGCCGACATCGTCGCCCCCGGGGACGATCTCAGCGGCGTCCTGGCGGGGCTCCCCGCCGGGTCGCGCGCGGAACTCGTCCCCGGTGGCGGCCACTTCCTCCAACTGGACCGCCCCGACGACGTCAACCGCCGCATCCTCGACTGGCTGTCCGCCTGACCGTCGGCGCCGGCCAGGGGGCCATGTGAACGGCTCCTCGGCCGACGCTCGGCCGGCGGTTCAGCGGCCGACCAGGTCGCGGAGGGCCTTGGCGATCTCGGCGGGCGCCTGCTCGGCCATGAAGTGGCCGTGGTCCACCGTCCCGTGCACCAGGTCGGGCGCCCACCGCGACCACAGCGCCCGCGCGTCGTAGCCGAGCGCGGCACCCCAGTCCTGCTGCAGGACGGTGACCGGCATCCGCAGCCGGTTGCCGGCGTCGCGGTCGGCCTGGTCGTGGGTCACGTCGATGCCGGCGGACGCGCGGTAGTCCGCGACGATCGACGGGACGGCGGCCCGGCAGGCGTCCAGGTAGGCGGCGCGGACGTCGGCGGGGATCGCCTCCGGGGCCGTGCCCCAGGCGTCGAGGAAGTGGCCGAAGAACGCGTCGGCGGTCGCGGCGATCATCTGCTCGGGCAGGCCGGGCGGCTGCGCCATCAGGAAGAGATGGAAGCCGACGGCGGCGCTCACCCCGTGCATCGCGTCCCACATCTCCAGGGTCGGCAGCACGTCCAGGCAGGCCAGGTGCGTGATCGTGTCCGGGTGGTCCAGGCCGGCGCGGAAGGCGACCAGGGCGCCGCGGTCGTGCCCGGCCAGCGCGAAGCGCTCGTGCCCGAGCGCGCGGGCGAGGGCGACGACGTCGGCCGCCATGGTGCGCTTGGAGTAGGTGTCCGGGCCGTCCTCCTCCGGCTTGTCGCTCGCGCCGTATCCGCGCAGGTCCGGGCAGATCACGGTGTGGTCCGCGGCGAGGTCGGCGGCGACGTGCCGCCACATCAGGTGCGTCTGCGGGAACCCGTGCAGCAGCACGATCGGGCTGCCCGAGCCGCCGACCGCCGCGTTCAGGGACACGCCGTCGGCGACGGGCACGCGCCGGTAGTCGAAACCGCTGATGGTCGTGGTCATGAGGTCGTCCTCAACTCTCTCGAAAGCTCTCTCGAACCGTTGTCCACAGGTTGCCGGGCGCGAATGAGCATCCGGTCAGCGCGCTAGCGTGAGCTTCGAGGGAGTTCCTGGGGAGGGGCGGGCCGGTGGGGGTCGTGTTCGGGGTGCTGGGGCCGGTGACGGCCTGGGACGCCGCGGGCGACCCGATCGCGCTGAAGGGGCCGCGGCACCGGGCGGTCCTGGCCCGGCTGATCGTCGCCCGGCGGCGCGTCGTCCCGGTCGGGCTGCTCGTCGACGATCTGTGGGACGTCCCGCCGGAGGGCGCGGTCGGCGCCGTCCGGACGTTCGTGGCCGCGCTGCGCCGGGCCCTGGAGCCCGGCCGTCCGCCCCGCACGCCGTCCCGGCTGCTGGTGACCGAGGGCCCCGGGTACGCGCTGCGCGCCGGGCCCGGCCAGGTGGACGCCTGGTGGTTCGAGCAGGCCGTGTCCGACGCCGCCGGCCTGCCGCCCGGCCGCGCGCAGCACCTGCTGGACGAGGCGCTCGGCCGGTGGCGGGGCCCCGCCTACGCCGACTTCGCCGAGGAGCCCTGGGCCCGCGCGGAGCGTTCCCGGCTGGCCGAGCTGCGGCTGCACGCGGTGGAGCGGCGGGCGCAGGCGCGGCTGGACGCCGGGCTGGCCGCCGAGACGGTCCCCGACCTCGACGCGCACGTCAGCGAGCATCCGTGGCGCGAATCGGGCTGGCGGCTGCTGGCGCTCGCCCTGTACCGGACGGGCCGACAGGCCGACGCGCTGGCGGTGCTGCGCCGGGCCCGCGGCATCCTGGCCGGGCAGCTCGGCCTCGACCCCGGCCCGGAGCTGCGGCGGATGGAGGCGGACGTGCTCGCCCAGGCCCCGGAGCTGGACCGTCCCGCCGAGCCGGAGTCGGCGGCGGCGCGGCTGTGGACGCGCGCGGCGGCCGACTACGACCGGACGGTCGCGGCCGGGGCCCGCGCGCGGCTGGAGTCGACGGTCGGCCTGCTGCGCGACCTGGCGCTGAGCGGGGGCGGCGGGCTGGAGGCCACCCGCGAGCACCGGCCGGCGGCCGTCGCCGCGGCGGAGGAGTTCGGCGACCCGGAGCTGACCGCCCGGGTGATCGGCGCCTACGACGTCCCGGCGATCTGGACGCGCGGCGACGACCCGGAGGGCGCGCGGCGGATCGTCGAGGCGGCCGAACGCGTCCTGCCCCGGCTCCCGGCGGGTCCGGCGCACGACGCGACGCGGGCGCGGCTGCTCGCCACGATCGCGCTGGAGATGCGCGGCACCCGGTCGCCGCGGGGCCCGGAGGCCGCCGCCGAGGCCGAGGCGATGGCCCGCGACCTGGACGATCCGGCGGTGCTGGCGTTCGCGCTGAACGGCGCGTTCATGCAGTCGTGCACGCGGGCCGGGCTCGCCGCCCGCCGCGACGCCATCGGCGCCGAGCTGGTAGGGCTGTCGGCCCGGCACGGGATGGCGACCTTCGAGGTCCTCGGCCACCTCGTCCGGCTCCAGGCGCGTTCCGCGCTCGGCGACTTCGCGGCGGCCGACGGCCACGCGGCCGCCGCCGACAAGCTGGCCGAGCGCCACGAGCGCCCGCTCGTCGGCGTGTTCACCCGGTGGTACGAGGCCCTGCGCCTGGCCGCGTCCGGACGGGCTCCGGTCACGGAGATGGAGGCGGCCTACCGGGCGGCGGCGAAGACCCTCGACGGGGCCGGAATGCCCGGCCTGTCCGACGGGCTGCTCCCGTTCGCGCTGCTCAGCGCCCGCCTGCTCGATCCCCGCCTGCTCGATCCCCGCGACCCGGCCCACAGCGAGCCGTTCGAGGTCGACCTGGCCGACGACTGGGGGCCGTACCGTCCATGGGCCGAGCCGCTCGCCCTGCTGGACGCCGGGCAGGACGGCGAGGCCCGAGCGGCACTGCACGCCCTGCCGGAGCCGCCCGCCGACCTGATGTACGAGGCGACGTGCTGCCTGGAGGCCACGGCCGCCCTGCGGCTCGGCGACCCGCCCGCCCTGCGGCGCGGCCGCGACCGCCTCCGGCCCGCCGCCGGGGAGCTCGCGGGCGCCGGCAGCGGACTGCTCACCCTCGGCCCCGTCGACGCCTGGCTCGCCCGGCTGGAAGCCGCCCTCGGCGGCTGAAGACGACGGCTACGGCCGAAGACGGCATCGGCGGCCGAAGACGGCGACGGGCCGGCCGGATGACCCGGCCGGCCCGCCACCGCCGATTCGCGGGAGCCCTGGCGCCGTCACACGCCCCAGTCGGGACGCAGCGGCATGTGGCTGTTGCCGTCCTCGTCGAGCTTCACACCGAGGGTCTGGTGCAGCTGGATCCAGTTCTGGTTGAAGCCGAGCACGCAGCCCGCCATGTAGACCCGCCACACCCGGGCGGTGCCCTCGCCGACCTCGGCGACGGCCTCGTCCCAGTGCTCGTCCAGGTTCCGGCACCAGCCCGTGAGCGTCCGCGCGTAGTGCTCGCGCAGATTCTCCTGGTGCCGGATCTCAAAACCCGCGTCGTTCATCTGCTGCTGGACGTAGCCCGGGCCCTCCAGCTCACCGTCCGGGAACACGTACCGGTTGATGAACCCGTTCTCCTTGCGCGGAGGCGCCAGGTTGTCCGGGCGGGTGATGGTGTGGTTCAGCATCCGCCCGCCGCGCTTCAGCTTCCCGTACAGGAACGAGAAGTACGACGGCAGGTTCTTCTTGCCGATGTGCTCGGTCAGCCCGATCGAGCTGATCGCGTCGAAGCCCGTCTCCGTCACGTCCCGGTAGTCCATGTGCCGGACCTCCGCCAGGTCCGACAGGCCCCGGTCCGCGATGGCCTTCTGCGCCCACTCGGCCTGCTGCTTCGACAGCGTCACGCCGAGCGCCTTCACGCCGTACTCCTTGGCGGCGTGCATCACCATGCCGCCCCAGCCGCAGCCCACGTCCAGCAGCCGCATCCCCGGCTTCAGGCCGATCTTCTTGGCCACCAGGTCGTGCTTGTGGAACTGCGCCTCCTCGAGCGTCGAGTGCTCCTCGGGGAAGCAGGCGCAGGTGTAGGCCATGGACGGCCCGAGCACCCACTCGTAGAACGTGTTGGACACGTCGTAGTGGTGCGAGATCGCCTTCGCGTCGCGCCGCTTGGAGTGCCGCAGCCACGAGGGGATGCGGCTGAAAGGGGCCTCCTGCGGCGGCGGGTCCAGCCGCCGTGACATCGCCGCGCGCAGCAGCGGGTCCCCCAGCACCCCGCCCACGATCCGCAGCTTGTCGCGCGGCGTCACGTCGCTGAGCACCTGCTGCATCGTCGTCAGCGCCTCGATCATGTCGCCGCTGACGTCGATCATGCCGGTGACGTACGCGCGGGCCAGCCCCAGCGCCCCCGGTGAGTGCACCAGATAGGACACCGCGTAGGGCGAGCGCACGTCGAACCGGATGGGCGCGCCGGGCACGCCCGACCGCGAACCGTCGTACGCCGTGAACTCCACTGGCGCCTCAGCCCCGGCGAGCTGCTCGAAGACCCTGGCCAGCGTCATCTTGATCCTCCTGTCTCTTCGCCCCGGACGGGACGACGGTGGTCGACCGCCGGCCCCTCCGGGGCACACCCCCCGAAACCGCGGACGCCGGTCAGCGTCCGCGCACGCACTTGTCGTAGAGGTCCAGCAGCCGCTCGCCGGGGTCGTACTCCCCCTTGAGCCGCCGGTAGGTCTCCCCGTCGTAGTACCGCCAGAACTCGTCCCTGCTGTAAAAAGCGGTCGAGTACAGGGACTTGTGGCCGTCAAGCTTGGCGACCGCGCGCTCGATCAGCCGGTTGTGGTACTCGGGGATCTGGCCCGGAGGCAGCCGGACCGTCCCCCAGAAGCCGACGTTCACGTACGGGCGGCCGACCTCCAGCGGGTACAGCGGCCACTGCTCCTTCGCGCGCAGCGGGCACAGCCAGATCGGGCTCATCCCGATCTTGTCGTGGAAGAACTCCAGGAACTCCGGCAGCCGCTCGACGGGCACCTCGATGTCCTGGATGACGTCCTCGCGCGGGCGCAGCCCGCGCCACCGCTCCACGCGCGCGAGGAGCTGGTGGCGCCGGTCGTAGGCGACCATCTTGCGGTACACGTCGGACCGCTTGTACTTGTCGGGCCACAGCCGCCGGACGGTCGGGTTCTGCACGCCGAACGCGCCCGAGCACCAGAACCAGTCGGTGTCCCAGCGCCAGATGTAGTCGCGCACCGTCAGGAAGTCGACCGAGCGCTCCTGGATCGACCGGTAGTAGATCCCCTGGCCGGTGTAGTCGGAGGTGTAGGGCGCGTCGTCGGCGAAGAAGCCGAGCGTGATGTACTGCTCGTCCGGGCCGAAGACCGTACCGTCGACGAAGTCGACGGTCTCGCCCTCGTACACCCCGGACTCGGTGATCTCGCCCATCGCCTTCGCGAGCTCCGCCGCGTCCCCGAACCGCAGGTGCCGCAGCCGGACGTACGGCCGCACCGGCCGCAGCTCGATCTTCAGCCGCAGCGAGTAGCCGAGCGTCCCGTAGGAGTTCGGGAAGCCGTAGAACAGGTCGGCGTGCTCGTTGTCGCGCGTCGCGGTGATGATCCGGCCGTCGCCGGTCAGCACCTCCATCTCGAGGACGCCCTCGTGCGGGAGGCCGTCCCGGAACGACGTCGACTCGATGCCGAGCCCCGTCACCGCCCCGCCCAGCGTGATCGTCTTCAGCTGCGGGACGACCGTCGGCATCAGCCCGTGCGGAAGGGTCGCGTCGACCAGGTCCTCGTAGGTGGTCATCCCCTGGACCTGCGCGGTCCGCTCGTCCGCGTCGACGCTGAGCACCCGGTCGAAGCCGGACACGTCCAGCCCCGGGGCCGCCGAGGGGTCGCGCCACCGGAACAGGTTCGAGGTCTTCTTCGCCAGCCGCACCGGCGTGCCGGCCGGGATCGCCTCGTACGATCGCCTGAGCGCCTCCACCGCCCGCTGGTGATCGCCCTTGAGCGCAAGCTCCGTCATCTACCCCTCCCTTGCATAGTTAATCCATGATCCCATGTACCGTCCACATAACCCGGACGTTAGGGTCATCACAGGTAGGGAGGGGAATAAAGCCACGGCGATGATCATGTGCGGTCCGGTTCCTCGGGGCAGGCCGCCGGCGGGGCGGCCAACGTTGACCTTTCCCCGCCCCTGCGCGCCGACAAACCCGCCCGGGCCGTCCGCGGGCCGCTACTTCACCAGCCGCAGGATCCACGGGTAGCGGAAGCCGTGCCCGGCGAGCGCGAAGACCGCCGCGATCGCCGACAGGATCCACGTCACCGCGTACAGCGCTCCCCCGACGCCGAACGTCACGATCGTGATCAGCAGCAGCGTCACCTGGAGGTTCAGCGCCTCCATCGCCTGCCGCCGGATGTACTCCGAGCGCTTGCCGCTCACCAGCATCAGCACCAGCGGGCCCACGAACAGCGTCGGCACCGCGACCGCGTGCGCCACCGCGGCCAGCATCCGGTCCTCCCCGGTCGGCTCCGCGAGTTCCAGACCGCTTCCCGCGCGCCCCCGCACCGGCTCCAGATCCCGGGTCACCGCCGCGAGGTCGTCGCGCGTCTTCGCCGTCATCGCCAGATGCGCGCGCATGTCGAACTCGTCGTGGTCGAGCCTGCCCTCGGCGTACGCGTCCTGGAGCCGCCGGACGACCGCGTCCCGTTCGGCGTCCGAGACCCGCAACCGCCCCACCGCGTCACTGCTGTCCATGCCTCCATGCTCGGCGGCGCGCCCGCCGCGGGCCATCAGGGAAGACCCTGACGATCCCCTGAGTCGAGCCGGAGGTACTCCTTCCCTGGGGTGAGCGTGCCGCCGAACAGGTCCGGCACCGTCACGAACGAGTACCCCTGCGCCGCCAGCCTCTCGATGATCGCCGGGATGGCCGCGACGGTCGTCGGATGGATGTCGTGCATCAGCACGATGTAGCCGGGCTTGACCGCCTTCAGCACGCGCCGCTCGACGTACTTCGTGTCCCGGTGCTCCCAGTCGAGCGGGTCGACCGTCCAGAGCACCTGCGCCATCCCCATCCGCGTGGCGATGCCGGTCAGCCGCTTCGACAGCGACCCGTACGGCGGCCGCAGCATGGTCGGCGTGACCCCGGACGCCCGCCGGATCGCCTCCTGGGTCCGGGTCAGCTCCGACATGATCTTCTTCGTGGGCGCCCGGCCGAGGTCGGCGTGCGTGTAGCTGTGGTCGGCGACCTGGTGCCCGGCCTCGTGCTCGCGCCGCACCAGCTCGGGGAACTTCGCGGCCTGCTCCCCGACGATGAAGAACGTCGCCCGCACATGGTGCGCGGCGAGGATGTCCAGCAGCCGGCCCGTGCCCTCGGCGGGCCCGTCGTCGAAGGTCAGCGCCACGCACTTGGCCCGCGTGCAGTCCACCCGCGCCGGTGCGGCGGGCGGCGCGGGACCGCGCGGCGCGCTCTTGCGGCCGGCGTGCCCGGTCCCCCCGGCCGGCGCGGACGCCGAAGCGAGCCCCACCCGCCGCGGCCCCGGGCCCAGGGTGCTCAGCGCCCCGCACACGGTGGCCGCGAGCACGGCGGCGGCCGCCCGCCGGACCACGATCGGCCCGTCCATCAACACCCCCCGCTGTTGATCTCCCAGGCCCGGCCAGTCTAGGGTGCTGTGCCCGGCTCGCCGGGGACGCCGCCGCTGTGTCGGGAACCCGGCCGCGCCGCGTGTTCGTTGTCCGCAGACACCCCACAGGTCCCGTTCCCCCTCCGGGGCCGCCCGACGACAGGACAGGCGATGAGGTTCCGGGACCGTTTCGGCATCCGCCGGCACCGCGGCCAGACGGTGGCCAAGCTCGACCGCGAGGCCACGGCCGCCGACATCGAGGCGCTGATCTCCTTCGCCCGCGACCGCCGGGGCGTCGAGTTCTACGTCGAGCCGGAGACCTTCGCCACCGACACCACCGCGGTCGCGGTCGCCCACGACGGCGAGTGGACCCGCCGCCGCGTCGGCTCCCCCAAGGTCATCGGCAAGGTCGCCCGCGACCTCGGCGTCCCCGCCTACGACGTCCAGATCGTCGGCTACCCGCCGCGGATGCGCGCCTGGAACGAGCGCAACCGCGACCGCCGCATCGACCCCGGCACCCCCGGCCAAGCCGTCCGCCCCTGACCCGTCCGCCCAGGCCATCCGGCTCGAGACCCCGAGTCCCGAGCCGCCCGGCCCTGAACGCCCGGCCCCGGCTCTCGGGCCAAGCGGTCCGGCCTAAGAGGCCCGGCGCCGAGACGCCCGGTGCCGAGACGGCCCGTGCGAGACGGCCCGTGCGAGACGGCCCGTGCGAGACGGCCCGTGTCGGGGTGTCAGGTGGGGGGCCAGCGGCGGAGGAGGGCGTCGACGGCGTCCAGGGTCCGGTGCCAGGACGCGTCGACATCGCGCGCCGCGCGCGAGTGGTCGAACCCGCCCGCCTCCTCCAGGCTCACGTAGCCGTGGAACACGCTGCCCAGCAGCCGCACGGCGTCCGTCTGGTCGGGCTCCGCCAGGTCGTAGCCGCGCAGGATGGCCCGCATCATCTCCGAGTGCCGGCCCGCGGCGCTGGCGGCCGCCGTCTCGGGGTCGAGCCGGAGCCGCGCCGCGGTGTAGCGCCCCGGATGCTCCTTCGCGTACGCCCGGTAGGCGCCCGCGAAGGCCACCAGGGCGTCCTTGCCCGCGCGGCCCGCGAGCGCGTCGGCGGCCCTGTCCGCGAGCTCGGCGAGCGCCAGCACCGCCACCCGGGTCCTGAGGTCCTGCACGTTCTTGACGTGCGAGTACAGGCTCGCGTCCTTGACGCCGAACCTGCGCGCGAGCGCGGACACCGTCACGTTGTCGAAGCCGACCTCGTCCGCCAGCTCCGCCGCCGCCCGCGTCACGCGCTCGGCGCTCAGCCCCGCCCGCGCCATCGGGCCCCCTCACATGCCTATGCCTTCAAAGTAACTCCCTAATTCTCCTAGGTAACCCGAGCCGGTGTCCCCTCGCAACACCACCCGCGCTCCACGCGTCGCGAGGTAACGAGGGGTCAGCCGGCCTCTTGGGTCGGTTCGTCGTGGTAGGCGGCCGCCAGTTGGCCGGGCGTCATGCCGATGCGGGCCTGGGCAGGAGGGATGCCGGCGTCGATGAGGCTGCGCAGCAGGACGGCCATGGAGTACGAGGGGTCGGCCTCCAGAGCGCGCTCCAGGGCGACGTTGGCCAGGCCGCCGTCGCCCGCGGTGTAGGCGGCGAACGCCAGGAGCGACGCGGGGGCCGGGACGTAGGGCGGCTCGACGCGGCGGAGGACGTCCCGCCAGAAGGCGATGTCGGCGGCGGGCGCGTCCTCGTCGATGCGGATCCACGCCTCGTCGCGGACGCGCAGGTCGGTGAGGAGGAAGCCGAGCCGGGCGACGTCGTCGTCGGTGGGCCGGGTGCCGCCGCGGGCCCGGGCGAGGACGCGGGGGACGTGGTCGAGGCCCTCCTCGGTGGTCCGCGACCGGAACCGGGGCCCAGGTTCCCGGGCCCAGCGCAGGAAGCGTCTCTCGGCCCGTTCGGTGGCGCGGCGCATGGACTCGCGGGCGAGTCCCTCGACGGGCTGGACGGACCGGACGAGCTCGTCGCGGTCGGCGAGCGCGACGTGCCCGGCGAGGGTGGCCTGCGCGGCGATGAGGCTGGTGGAGATGTCGTAGGGCGTGCCTTCGGCGGGGCAGCAGGCGTCGGTGCAGGTGAGGGACCACCAGCGGCCGTCGCAGACCCGGACGGACTCCAGGACGTCCAGGCCGGCGGCGGTGAGGGCGGCGGCCGTGGAGCCGGCGGAGCCCTCGACCTCGTCCGCCGGCCCGTAGCCGAGCAGCAGCGCCTTGCGGAACCCGTTGCCGGAGAGCAGCCCGGCGATGCGTTCACCGGCCCCGGCAGGAACCAGTAAGTCGAGCCGGACCGCGCAGGTCCCGTGCGGGCCGTCGTAGCCGATGACGACGAGGCTGCGGGACGGGTGGAACCCCAGCAGGTAGGGAACGGCGGAGATGGCGTCCTGAGCGGAGCGGATGACCAGTGCTGTCATGCCCTCGACACTGGCAGCCGCGCCCGGAGGGTGAAAGCGCCGCCGAGAATGTGGATAACCTCAGGCGTCGAGGATCTGCTGCGGCCGGCTGACGACGGGGGGCTCGGTCGACCAGGGGAAGTTGATCCAGCGGTCGGTGTGCCGCCAGACGTACTCGCACTTGACGGTCGAGTGCGGCTTCTCGTAGACGACGGCGCAGCGGACGTCGGCGACGTGGTCGGCGCAGAAGTCCCGGACGAGCTTGAGCGTCGCGCCGGTGTCGGCGACGTCGTCGGCGACCAAAACCTTGGCGCCGGACAGGTCGACGGCGTTCGGCACGGGCGGGAGCATCACCGGCAGGTCGAGGCGCTGGTCGACGCCGGTGTAGAACTCGACGTTCATGACGTGGAGGTTCTTGACGTCCAGCGCGTAGCCGAGGGAGCCGGCGACGAACAGCCCGCCGCGGGCGATGGACAGGATCAGGTCGGGCCGGTAACCGCTGGCGGCGATCTCCTGGGCCAGCTCACGTCCGGCGGTGCCGAACAACTCCCAGGTCAGGACTTCTCTTTCAGCAGACACGGCCCCTATCTTGGCCGACCCGCCGCAAAGGGCGTTAACCGGACCGGCCACAGGTCGATGATGATCCCGCGCAGGCCCGGCACCGCCCCCGGACCGGCCGGTGCGGGGCGGCCACGGAGATGACCGGCCGGTCGCGCGGTGCTCGTCTCCGCGTCCGGACGCGGGTGTCCGCCGCGGGCTGTAGCGTTGGGCGACGTGCCCGCCCCTGATCTGCTGACCGACAGCGACACCCAGATTCCGGACATGCCAACCCTGCTGTCCGCCGCCGTCGAGGCCATCGGGGGCGCCGAGCGCCCCGGTCAGGTGGAGATGGCCGGCGCGGTGGAGAAGGCCATCGCGTCGGGCGAGCACGTCGCGGCGCAGGCGGGCACCGGGACGGGCAAGTCGCTGGCCTATCTCGTCCCGGCGATCCGGTACGCGGTCGAGAAGCAGACGACCGTGGTGGTGTCGACCGCCACGATCGCGCTCCAGCGCCAGCTCGTCGACCGCGACCTGCCGCGGCTGGCCGAGGCGCTGAACCCGCTGCTCGGCCGGGAGCTGAAGTTCGCGATCCTCAAGGGCCGGCGCAACTACCTGTGCCTGCACCGGGTCCAAACGGGCGCGCCGGACGAGGATGAGGGCGGCGGCGGGCTGTTCGACCCGCAGCAGCTGTCCACGCTGGGACGCCAGGTCAAGCGGCTGAACGAGTGGGCCGAGGAGACCACGACCGGCGACCGGGACGAGCTGGTCCCCGGGGTGAGCGAGCAGGCGTGGCGGCAGGTGGCGGTCACCGCGAAGGAGTGCCTGGGCGCGCAGCGCTGCCCGCAGGGGACGGAGTGCTTCGCCGAGCTGGCCCGCGCCGAGGCGGGCGAGGCGCACATCGTGGTCACCAACCACGCGCTGCTGGCGATCGACGCGCTGGAGGAGTTCCAGGTCCTGCCGGAGCACGACGTGGTGATCGTCGACGAGGCGCACGAGCTGGTCGACCGGGTGACGTCCGTCGCGACGGGCGACCTGAGCGCGGCCGGCGTGGAGATGGCGGCGCGGCGCTGCGGGCGGCTGGTCGAGGAGGGCGTCGCCGACCGGCTCAAGGAGTCCGCGGAGGGGCTCGCCGTCCTGCTGGAGGACCTGCCCGCGGGGCGCATGGACGTGTTGCCCTCCGCGCTGGGCACGACGCTCGCGGCCACGCGGGACGCCCTGCACGCCTGCGTCACGGCGATCGGGCCGGAGAAGAAGGACGCCGACCCCGGTGACATGGCCGCCCGCAAGGCGGCGCGGTCGTCCCTGGAGGAGCTGCACGACACGGCGGTCCGGATGCTGGAGTCGTTCCAGCCCGAGATGTCGCAGCGGTTCGACGTGGTGTGGCTGGAGAAGCCGTTCGTCCAGGACGGGCGCCCAAAGCGTCCGCCGGCGCTGCACGTCGCGCCTATCGGGGTCGGGGGGCTGCTCCGGACGACGCTGTTCGAGCAGCGCACGGCCGTACTGACGTCGGCGACGCTCACGCTGGGCGGGTCGTTCGAGCCGCTGGCGCGGCAGTGGGGGCTGCCGCCGCTCGGCGAGAACGCGCCGAAGGACGCAAAGACGGCCGCCGAGGGCCTCGCGCAGACCGCCACCGACGGCAAGGACGCGGACAAGGACGGCAAGGAGATCATCTGGTCGGGCCTGGACGTCGGCTCGCCGTTCGACCATCCGAAGTCCGGCATCCTGTACGTGGCGCGGCACCTGCCGCAGCCCGGACGGGACGGCCTCGCCGACGCGTACCTGACGGAGATCACCGAGCTGATCGAGGCGGCGGGCGGCCGGACGCTCGGCCTGTTCTCCTCGATGCGGGCCGCCCGGCAGGCCGCCGACGAGCTGAAGGACCACCTGTCGCACCCGCTGCTGTGCCAGGGCGAGGACTCCACGTCCCTGCTGGTCAAGCAGTTCGCGGAGGACGAGCGGACGTGCCTGTTCGGGACGCTGTCGCTGTGGCAGGGCGTGGACGTCCCCGGCCCCTCCCTCCAGCTCGTCATCATGGACCGCATTCCGTTCCCGCGCCCGGACGACCCGGTGTCGTCGGCGCGCGCGCGGGCGGTGGCCGCGCGCGGCGGCAACGGCTTCATGGCGGTCTCCGCGACGCACGCGGCGCTGCTGCTGGCGCAGGGCGCGGGACGCCTGCTGCGGTCGATGGACGACCGCGGTGTGGTCGCCGTGCTCGACCCTCGGCTGGCGACGGCGCGCTACGGCGGCTTCCTGAAGAACTCGCTGCCGCCGTTCTGGGCGACGACCGACCCGGACGTGGTGCGCGGCGCGCTGCGGCGCCTGGACGCCGCCGCGTCCGGGTCGTGACGGCCCGTCAGCGGCGGTAGGCGCCGAGGAATTCGCCGATGCGGCCGACGGCCTCTTCGAGGTCGTCGGCGTACTGCAGCGTGACGACGCGGAAGTGGTCGGTGGACGGCCAGTTGAACCCGGTGCCCTGCACGACGAGGATCTTCTGCTGTTCGAGCAGGTCGAGGGCGAAGCGCATGTCGTCCTCGATCGGGTACATCTCCGGGTCGAGCCGCGGGAACACGTAGAGCGCGCCCTTGGGGCGGACGCAGCTGACGCCGGGCAGGTCGTTGAGCAGCTTCCAGGCGCGGTCGCGCTGCTCGCCGAGCCGGCCGGCGGGCAGGACGAGGTCGTCGATGCTCTGGTAGCCGCCGAGCGCGGCCTGGATCGCGTGCTGGCCGGGGACGTTGGGGCACAGCCGCATGTTGGCGAGGATGTCCAGGCCCTCGATGTAGGACTCGGCGTGCTCCTTCGGCCCGGACAGCACCACCCACCCGGACCGGAACCCGGCGACCCGGTAGTTCTTCGACAGCCCGCCGAAGGTCAGGCACAGCAGGTCGGGCGCGAGCGAGGCGACCGGGACGTGCACGGCGTCGTCGTAGAGGATCCGGTCGTAGATCTCGTCCGCGAAGATGATCAGGTTGCGGCGGCGGGCGAGCTCGACGATCTGGGTCAGCACCTCGCGCGGGTAGACGGCCCCGGTCGGGTTGTTGGGGTTGATCAGCACGATCGCCCGGGTCCGGTCGCCGATCTTCGCCTCGATGTCGGACAGGCTCGGCGCCCAGTCGGCGGCCTCGTCGCACAGGTAGTGGACGGGGGTGCCACCGCACAGCGACACCGACGCCGTCCACAGCGGGTAGTCGGGCGCCGGGATCAGCACCTCGTCGCCGTCGTTGAGCAGCGCCTGCAGGGTCATCACGATCAGCTCGGACACGCCGTTGCCGAGGTAGACGTCCTCGACGTCCAGGCCGGTCACGCCGTTGTCCTCGAACCGCTGCACGATGGCGCGCCGGGCGGGGAGGATGCCCTTGGAGTCGCTGTAGCCGTGCGCCTCCGGAAGGTTGCGGATCATGTCCTGGAGCAGCTCCGGCGGAGCCTCGAACCCGAAGGGGGCGGGGTTGCCGATGTGCAGCTTGAGGATGTTGTGGCCCTCGGCCTCGAGCTGCTTGGCGCGCTTCAGCACCGGCCCGCGGATGTCGTAACAGACGTTGGTCAGCTTGCCCGACTGGTTGACCTGCATGGACACACAATATCCGCGCCGCGGTGCCGGAATCCGCCCGGGAGCCCGCCCCGCAGGGCCTGGCGGGCGGGCTCCGGCGAGCGTGATCACGGCGCGGCGATCGAGGCGAGGATCCCCTGGCGGGCGGCGCGGCGGGCCGGCCTGATCGCGGCGAGCGCGCCCGCGACGGCTCCGACCAGCGCGATCACCGCCAGCTGGACGGGCGGCGCGGCGAACGGGTTCCCGAGCGCGGCGCCGAGCCCCCAGCCGAGGAACACGCCGAGGCCGAGCCCGCCGGCGGTGCCGAAGAGCGCGACGATCAGCGACTCCCAGCGCACCATCGAGCGGATCTGCGCCCGGGTCGCGCCGACGGCGCGCAGCAGGCCGAGCTCGCGGGTCCGCTCGTGCACCGACAGCGACAGGGTGTTGGCGATGCCGAGCAGCGCGATGATGATCGCGAGGGCGAGCATCCCGTAGACGACGGCGATGAACCCGTTCATGTCGGACGTCTGCGCCGTGACGAACGCGTCGCGGGTCTCGACCTCGGGCGCCCCGTACGGCCCGGCGAGCGCGGTGAGGGCGCGCCGCGCCGCCGCGACGGACGCGCCGGGCTTCAGGTCGACGAACGCCCTGGTCACGAGCGGCTGCTCGGTGTGGGCGTCCCAGATCGTCCAGGGCACGAGGTAGTCGCCGGTCAGGTCGGTCCGGTCGTAGACGGCGCCCACGGTGACCTGCTGGGCGGCGCCGTCGGCGAAGGTGAGGCCGACGCGGGAGCCGGCGTGCCAGCCGCGGTCGTCGGCGATCTTCTTGGAGACCGCGAAGGTGCCGGGGCCGGCGAGCGAGCCCTGCGAGACGTCCAGGTCGAGGACCCGGCGCAGCGCCGACGGGTCCCCGACGGACACGGTCGCGACGCGGCCGCCGACCCGCATGCCGCCGGTGCCGAGCCCGGCGACGCCGCGCACCTCCGGCAGCCGGCCCGCCTCGTCGACGAGGCGCGGGGCGAAGCCGCCGGTCTCGTTGCCGCCGCCGTCCACGACGAGCGGGCCCGTGAAGGACCCGGCGACGCCGTCCTCGAGGGACGCGCGCAGCGAGCCGACGAACACCGTGAGCAGGGTGACGACGCCGACGCCGATCATCAGCGCGGTCGCGGCGCCGGCGGTGCGGCGCGGGCTGCGCGCCGCGTTGCCGCGGGCCAGCGCGGCGGGCACGCCGCGCAGCCGCGCGGCCGGGGCGCCGGCGACGGCGGCCGCCGGTTTCGCCACGGCGGGCCCGAGCACGACCATCGCGACCAGGCCGAGCACCGCGCCGGCGGCGGCCATCGCGACCTGCCCGCCGGACGCGCCCAGCACGACCGTGCCGGCGGCCACCGCCGCGAACACCCCGCCGACGATCACGCGGGTGTCGGACACCCGGGACGGTTCCGCTGCGACCTCGCGCAGCGCCGCCAGGGGCCGCACGCGGGACGCCCGCAGCGCGGGCCCGAGCGCCGCGACGAGCGTCACCAGCAGCCCGGCCGGGACCGCGACCAGCAGCGTCGTCGCGGAGACGGTGAGCCCCTCCATCGCGATCCCGATCCGGAAGGTCGTGAACAGCAGCCGGAGCAGCGCGGCGAAGCCGAACCCGCCGGCGAGCCCGGCCAGCGTCGCCGCGCCGCCGATCACCAGCGCCTCGATCGCGGCGACGGTGAGGACCTGGCGGCGGCCCGCGCCGAGCGCGCGCAGCAGCGCGGACTCGCGGGTCCGCTGCGCCATCGTGATCGCGAACGTGTTGTGGATGCTGAACGCCGCGACGAACAGGGCCACCCCGCCGAACGCGCCGAGCACGATCCGGAACGTCTTGAGGAAGCCGTCCTGGACGGCGGTCATGCCCTCGTCGACCTGGGCGCGGTTGGTGACGGCCTCGGTCCCGGCGGGCAGCACCGGGCGGATGCGCGCGGCCAGCTCGTCCTGGCTCACCCCGCCGGAGGCGCGGATCGAGACGCCGCTGATGCGGCCGGGGGTCTTCGCGACGTACCGCTGCGCGCCCTCCAGGCTGAACGCGGTGAACGACGTCTCGCCGAACGCGTCCTCGGAGCCGAACCTGCTGATCCCGACGACCGTCACGGGGACGCGCTCGGGCGTGAGGACGGCCGTCCGGTCGCCGACCTTCAGCTTGCCCTCGTCGGCGAACATCTTGTTGATGACGACCTCGTCCGGGGCGCGCGGCGCGCGTCCCTCGGCGAGCCGGTAGGGGTTCAGCTTCGGGTCGTTCAGCCAGTTCCCGGCGGTCCTCGGGCCGCGGGACGGG
Organism: Spirillospora sp. NPDC000708; assembly: GCF_040299565.1. NCBI lineage: Bacteria > Bacillati > Actinomycetota > Actinomycetes > Streptosporangiales > Thermomonosporaceae > Spirillospora > Spirillospora sp. NPDC000708. Next base: position 11,505 of record NZ_JBEPCJ010000085.1, on the reverse strand, counting down.
ATGGTCGTGCCGTCCTTGGCGAGCAGCTGCCCGGAGCCCTGGATGACGGGTTCGGCGTTCGCAACGCCGTCCACCGCGCGCACCTTCCCCAGCACGGACGCGTCGATCTGGCCCCGCGCGCCCCACGGCGCGTCGCTCACCTTGGTGGCGTTGCGGACGCTGACGTCGCTCCTGCCGTAGGCGCCGGAGAAGTAGCCGTCGATGCTGGACGCGAGCGTGTCGCCGAGCACCAGCGTGCCGGTCAGGAACGTCACGCCGAGGAACACCGCGACCAGTGAGCCGGCCATGCGGCGCTTGCGACCCCACAGCTCCTTGAAGACGAGCCCAGTCATGGCCGGTCCCCCAGCCCGCGCATCCGGTCGAGGACCCGGTCGGCCGTGGGCCCGTCCATCACGTCGACGACGCGCCCGTCCGCGAGGAACACGACCGCGTCGGCGTAGCCGGCCGCGACCGGGTCGTGGGTGACCATCGCGACCGTCTGGCCGAGGTCGTCGACGGCGCCGCGGAGCAGGTCGAGCACCTCGGCGCCCGTACGCGAGTCGAGGTTGCCGGTCGGTTCGTCGGCGAACACGATCTGCGGACGGGTGACCAGCGCGCGCGCCAGCGCCACCCTCTGCTGCTGCCCGCCGGACAGTTCCGACGGCTTGTGCGTGAGCCGCTGCCCCAGCCGCAGTACCCGCACCACGGTGTCCAGCCATTCCCGGTCGGGACGGGTGCCGGCCAGCGTCATCGGCAGGACGATGTTGTCCTTCGCGGTGAGCGTCGGGAGCAGGTTGAACGCCTGGAACACGAACCCGATGCGTTCGCGCCGCAGCCGGGTCAGGCGCCGGTCCGAGAGCGCCCCGAGCTCCTCGTCGCCCACGTAGACCTTCCCGGACGTGGCGTCCTCCAGGCCCGCCACGCAGTGCATCAGGGTCGATTTGCCGGCGCCGGACGGGCCCATGATGGCGGTGAAGCGCCCGGCGGGGAACGCCACGCTCACCTCGTCGAGCGCGCGCACCGCCATGTCGCCGGTCCCGTAGACCTTGGTGAGCCGTTCCGTGCGGGCGCCGCCCGTTGCCGCGTCCGCCTCGCCGATGGTTCGTCTTGCCTCTGCCGCGTTTCCCATGGCCGGGATCGTCACGCGCCGGTACGGCCCGCGTCGTCCGGCAGCGAGAGGCACCGCGCCTACCCCGGAGGCGGCACCGGCGCGCCCGCGCGTACGACGGGGGCGGCAGCGGAGCCGGGCCGGGTACCCCACTGGGGGTACGTCCCCGCCGGAAGATCAATAAGACGCGTTGTCCAATTGTGATGCGGGCAACATACAAGCAGGCTTGCTTGCTTGTAAGTGTGCTCGTACCGTCGGAGGCGTGTCAGTGAGCAGCCGCCGGCGCCGGCGCCACAGCAGCGGTACGCGCCGGACCCAGGAGGAACGCCGGTCGCGCACGCAGGCCCGGCTCCTCGAGGCCACCATGGAGTGCCTGGTGGACCTCGGCTGGTCCGGCACGTCCACCACCGAGGTGGCCCGCCGCGCGGGCGTCTCGCGCGGGGCTCAGCAGCACCACTACCCGACCAAGATGATCCTGGTCGCCGCGGCGCTGGAGCACCTGCTGGAGGCGCAGCGCATGGCGTACGAGACGGCGTTCGCGGTGCTGCCGAAGGAGCGCCGCGACGTCACCGGCGCGCTCGACCTGCTCTGGGAGGTCTTCCGCGGCCGACCCGCCAAGGCCCTGATGGAGCTGGCGGTCGCGGCCCGCACCGACGAGGAGCTGCGCCCGCTCTGTGTCGACCTGAACGAGCGGATCCTGCAGACCATCGCCGAGACCTTCGAGAAGCTGTTCCCCGCGAACACGCTGCCGCCCGACTTCACCGACACGATGCTGCGCGGCCTGTTCGCGATGTTCGTCGGGCTGTCGATCCAGAACGCCCTGGACGACGACGCGCGCGGCAACCAGGCCGCGGTGCTCCGCCAGGTGAAGGAGATCGCCCGGCTGATCGTCCCGGAGCCCGGCGGCCCCGCCCCCGACTTCGCGCCCGCCTCCGCCCCCGCACCGGAACCCGCGCCCGCACCGGCACCGGACGGCGAGACCGGCGGCGCGCCACCGCAACGGCCCGCGACCACCGCCGCGGGCACCTCCTAGCCCCGCAGAGTCACCCCCGGCCCCCGCAGGCCGCACCACCCCCGAGGGAGCGCCTCACATGCCGAAAGCCCCCACCGAACTCGCCGACGAGGTCCGCGAGCAGGTCAAGGACAGGAAGTCGTATCTCGGCGTCGTCGACCGCCTGAACAAGGCGTCGGTCGACAAGCACTGGGAGGCCTACGCCGACATCCCGTGGGACGACCCGGACTTCGTCGTCGACAAGAACGACCCGCGCTGGGTGCTGCCGCAGTTCGACCGGCTCGGCGAAACCGAGTGGTACCGGTCGCAGCCGCCGGAGATCCAGGCGCAGATCGGGCTGTGGCGCGTCGCCACCGCCATGAAGATCGGCCTGCAGTTCGAGAACCTGCTCAAGCGCGGGCTGCTGAACTACGCCTACCGGCTGCCGAACGGCCGGCCGGAGTTCCGGTACGTCTACCACGAGACGACCGAGGAATGTCACCACGGGATGATGTTCCAGGAGTTCGTGAACCGGACGAAGATGCCGATCCGCGGCATGCCGCGCTCGCTCAGCCTCATCGCGCAGGCCGCGCCGTGGATCCCGCTCGTCAGCACGGAGATGTTCTTCGTGTTCGTGCTGGGCGGCGAGGACCCGATCGACTACGTGCAGCGCAAGTCCCTCAAGGGCGGGCACATCAAGCACCCGCTCGAAGAGACCATCATGAAGATCCACATCGCGGAGGAGGCGCGGCACATCTCCTTCGCCCGCCACTACCTCAAGCACCGGATCCCGACCATGAACCCGGCGCGCCGCCGGATCCTCGGCTTCGCGACCCCCATCGTGCTCGGCGTGATGGCGCGGATCATGCTGTCCCCGCCCGGGCCGATGGTGCGGCACTTCAACATCCCCAAGGACGTCGTCCGGCAGGCCTACAAGAGCCCCGCCTCGCAGGCGGAGATCGCCAACTCGGTCGGCAAGATCCGCGACCTGATGGCCGAGCTCGGCGTCATCGACCCGGTGAACAAGCGGGTCTGGAAGGCGTTCGGCATCTGGGACCGGCCGGGGACGCGGCGCCCCGTCGACGAGCCCAAGGCCGCCTGAGCGATGGCCGGGGCGAACGGCGCCCGCGCGAACGGCGCCGGCGCGGCGGGGCCGGACGACGGTCCCGCCGCGCGCCGGAACGCCGTGGTGACGCCGGCGGCGGGACGCGGCGGGCCGTACAAGGTCGTCGTCATCGGGACGGGCTTCTCCGGCCTCGGCATGGCGATCGGGCTGAAGAAGGCCGGCGTGCACGACTTCGTCATCCTGGAGAAGGCGGACGAGGTCGGCGGCACCTGGCGGGAGAACACCTATCCCGGCTGCGCCTGCGACATCATGTCGCTGCTGTACTCCTACTCGTTCGAGCCGAAGAACGACTGGTCCCGGATGTTCCCCAAGCAGGGCGAGCTGCTGCGGTACATCAAGGACATCGTCGGCAAGTACGAGCTGGAGCAGCACATCCGGTTCGGCACCGAGGTCACCGCCGCCGAGTACGACGACGCCACCGACACCTGGCAGCTGTCGGTCGAGGGCGCGGGCGCCGAGCCCGGCGAGATCGTCCGGGGGCGGGCGCTCGCGGCGGGCATGGGCCCGCTGCACCAGCCGAACGTCCCCGACCTGCCCGGCCTCGCGTCCTTCGAGGGCACGACGTTCCACTCGGCCGAGTGGGACCACTCCTACGACCTGACCGGCAAGCGCGTCGCGGTGATCGGCACGGGCGCGTCCGCGATCCAGTTCGTCCCGCAGATCGCGAAGCGGGCCGGATCGCTGACGGTGTTCCAGCGGACGCCGCCGTGGATCATGCCGAAGCCGGACCGCAGGGTGACCGGGCTGGAGAAGGCGCTGTTCCGGCGCGTCCCGGGGTTCCAGCGCGGCTACCGCAACGGCATCTACCTGCTCCAGGAGAGCTTCGTCCTCGGGTTCAAGAACCCGCGCCTGCTCAAGGCCGCGAGCTCGATCGCGCAGTGGCACCTCGCCCGCCAGGTGCCCGACCCCGAACTGCGCCGCAAGCTGACCCCCGACTACACGATGGGCTGCAAGCGGACGCTGGTGTCCAGCGACTACTTCCCGGCGCTGATGCGGCCCAACGTGGAGCTGACCACCGAGGGCATCGCCGAGGTCCGCGAGCACTCGATCGTCACGCGCGACGGCCGGGAGCACGAGGTCGACGCGATCATCTTCGGCACCGGGTTCCACGTCACCGACGCGTTCGAGAACGCGCGGATCACGGGCCGGAACGGGCTGAAGATCCAGGACGCGTGGAAGGACGGCATCGAGGCGCATCTCGGCGTCGCGGTGAAGGGCTTCCCGAACCTGTTCCTGCTGCTCGGCCCGAACTCCGGCCTCGGCCACAACTCGATGATCTTCATCATCGAGGCGCAGGTCCGCTACGTCCTGCAGTGCCTGGCGATGCTGGACGCGGCGGGCGGGGCGCGGATCTCGGTGAAGCCGTCCGTGCAGGACCGGTTCAACGCCTGGGTGCAGCGCAAGTCGGAGGGCGCGGTCTGGGTGTCCGGCGGCTGCGACAGCTGGTACCTGGACCGCAACGGCGTGAACCGGGCCGCCTGGCCCGCGTCGACGGTGAACTACTGGCTGCGGACGCGCCGCCTCGACCCGCGCGACTTCACGGTGGAGGGGCGCGACGACGAGCCGGCGGTCCCCGTTCCGTAGCCGGGTGAGTGTCGGCCCGACCGTCCCACCCCGTACAATCCCGCAATTGAACACAACATCCAATTAGACGCATCGAGCGGAGCGCGCAGAATGAGCATCGCGATCGTGACCGGAGGCGCATCCGGCATCGGCCGTGCGATCGCCACGTCCCTGGTGGCGCGCGGCGACACCGTCGTGGTCAGCGACATCAACGCCGACGGCGCCGCGGCCGTCGCGGACAAGCTGAACACCCTCGGCAAGGGCAAGGCGTCCTCCGCCCCCCTCGACGTCACCGACGCCGAGGCCGTCACCGACCTCTACAAGCGCGTGAAGGCGGAGAACGGCCGGCTCGACCTGGTCTTCAACAACGCCGGCATCGCGATCGGCGGGCTGGCCGAGGAGCTCACCCTCGACCACTGGAACCGCGCGATCGACATCAACCTCAAGGGCGTCGTGCACGGCGTGCACGCCGCGTACCCGATCATGCTGGAGCAGGGCCGCGGGCACATCGTCAACACCGCCTCGCTCGCCGGGCTCGTCCCGATGCCGATCGGCATCCCCTACACCGCCACCAAGCACGCGGTCGTCGGCCTGTCGCTCGGCCTGCGCGCCGAGGCCGCCGGGCGCGGTGTCAAGGTCAGCGTGGTCTGCCCGAGCTTCGTCGACACCCCGCTGCTGCACAACGTCAACCCGGACCTGCCCGAGACGCAGCTGAGCGGCAACGCGACCGGCGACATCGCGAAGGCGTCGCCGCGCCTCTACACGGCCGAGAAGCTGGCCCGCGACATCATGAAGGGCGTCGCCAAGAACCAGGCGCTCATCGTCGCCCCCGCGCACGGCCGCCTCGCCTGGCGCGGCGTCCGCCTCAACCCGGCCGCCGCCGTACGCGTCGCGCAGATCGCCGTCAGCCGCATCGCCAAGTAGCCGCCCCGCCCGCGCGCGCCCCACCCCCGCGCGCGGGCATGCACTGCGTCGGCGTCCACCGCTTCACGTTCCCCGTTTCCGTGGCATGGCGTCCGTGTCAGGCCGTCTCGTCCGGCGCGGCCTCGGGGGCCTTCGGGTAGTGGAGGTCGAAGGCGGGCCTTTCCGAGCGGATCCGCGGGATGGACGTGAAGTTGTGCCGCGGCGGCGGACATGAGGTCGCCCATTCCAGCGAATTGCCGAACCCCCACGGATCGTCCACCTGCACCCGCGTGCCGCGGCGCGACGTCCGGTACACGTTGTAGATGAAGAACAGCGTCGAGATCCCGAGCAGGAACGCACCGGCGGTGGAGATCCGGTTCAGCGTGGTGAACTCCTTGGGATAGTCGGCGTAGCGGCGCGGCATCCCCTCCGCGCCGAGCCAGTGCTGGACGAGGAACGTCGTGTGGAAACCGATGAACAGCGTCCAGAAGTGGACCTTCCCCCACGCCTCGTTCAGCATCTTCCCCGTCATCTTCGGCCACCAGAAGTAGAAGCCGGAGAACATCGCGAACACGACCGTGCCGAAGACGACGTAGTGGAAGTGGGCCACCACGAAGTAGGAGTCCTGCACCTGGAAGTCCAGCGGCGGCGACGCCAGGATGACGCCCGTCAGCCCGCCGAAGAGGAACGTCACGAGAAAGCCCACGGCGAACAGCATCGGCGTCTCGAAACTGAGATGGCCGCGCCACATCGTCCCGACCCAGTTGAAGAACTTCACCCCGGTCGGCACGGCGATGAGGAACGACATGAACGAGAAGAACGGCAGCAGGACCTGCCCCGTGGTGAACATGTGGTGCGCCCACACCGACATCGACAGCCCGGCGATCATGATCGTGGCGCCGACCATCCCGAAATAGCCGAACAGCGGCTTGCGGCTGAACACCGGGATGACCTCGGTGACGATGCCGAAGAACGGCAGCGCGATGATGTACACCTCGGGATGCCCGAAGAACCAGAACAGGTGCTGCCAGGTCAGCGCGCCCCCGTACGCCGCGTCGAACACGTGCGCGCCGAGCCTGCGGTCCGCCTCCAGGCACAGCAGCGCCGCCGCCAGCACCGGGAACGCCATCAGCACGAGCAGGCTCGTCAGGAACACGTTCCAGGTGAAGATCGGCAGCCGGAACATCGTCATTCCCGGCGCCCGCATCCCGATGACCGTGGTGATGAAGTTGACGCCGCCGAGGATCGTGCCGAATCCCGACAGCGCCAGCCCCATGATCCACATGTCGCCGCCGATTCCGGGCGACCGCAGCGCGCTGTTCAGCGGCGCGTACGCCGTCCACCCGAAACCCGCGGCGCCGCCCGGCGAGACGAACGACGCGAAAACGATGGCGCCGCCGAACAGGAACAGCCAGTAGCTCAGCATGTTGAGGCGCGGGAACGCCACGTCCGGGGACCCGATCTGCAGCGGCATCACCACGTTCGCGAAACCGACGAAGAGCGGCGTCGCGAACAGCAGCAGCATCACCGTGCCGTGCATCGTGAACAGCTGGTTGTACTGCTCGTTGGAGACGATCTGCAGGCCCGGTGAGGCGAGCTCCGCCCGCATCACCATCGCCATCAGGCCGGCCAGCAGGAAGAAGACGAACGACGTGGTCAGATACAGGTATCCGATCACCTTGTGGTCGGTGGTGGTCAGCCAGGACACCAGGACCGAGCCCCGGGGACGTCCCTCGGAAGGCGTCTCCGGGAGTCGACGGCCGAGAAGGACCATGCCGGGCTCCTAATCGACGGGGGATGCCCACAACTATTCGCCGGGGATCAGGGGGGCGCAAGACGTCTCCGCGTCCCCGCATAGGCTGAAAGGCGTGGAGCGCATACTGGTCAGTTCCTGCCTCGCGGGACGGCCCGTCCGATACGACGGGGCCGCCAAGCCCGTAGGCGGCGGCCTCTTCGAGCGGTGGCGCGCGGAGGGCCGGCTCGTGCCGTTCTGTCCCGAGGTGTCGGGCGGGCTGCCGGTCCCCCGGCCGCCCGCCGAGATCGTCGGCGGCGACGGCGGCGCCGTCCTCGACGGCACCGCGCGGGTCGTCACCGAGGCCGGCACCGATGTGACCGCCGCGTTCCTGCGGGGCGCCCGCCTCGCGCTGGCCGCCGCCGAGCGCGCCGGCGCCCGCATCGCGCTCCTGAAGGAGGGCAGCCCGTCGTGCGGCAGCGGCCGCGTGTACGACGGCACGTTCTCGGGCGCGTCCGTCCCCGGAACCGGCGTGACGACGGCCCTCCTGCGCCGCGAGGGCATCCGTGTCTTCGGGGAGGACGAGCTCGATGCCGTCCAGGAGCTCCTGAGCGCCCTGGAGCAGGCTCGCTGATCAGCCGCGGCCCATGAACTCGGCCATCTCCTCCGGTGACAGCGCGGGAGCGGGCAGCGGATGCGCCGCGCCCGCGCGCAGCCCGTCGAGGTAGACCCCCAGGAACCGGCGCCAGACGGCGGGCATCGCGTCCCCCGACTCGCGGATGATCTGGGACATCGCCCACATCAGCGGCACCAGGTCGGTGACCTCGAAGTCACTCCGCAGCCGCCCGGCCTCCTTGGCCCGCTCGGTGATCGCGGCCAGGTGCTCGAATCCGCGGTGGCACGCCTCGCTCAGCTCGGACGCCGGCGGGAAGCGGCGCGCGAGCACGTCGTTCAGCCCCCGGTCCTCCGCCTGGAGCGCGACGATCCCTTCGATGAAGGCGGCGAACCCCGACCAGGGATCGGGATCGTCCAGCGCCGCCGCGGCGAGCCGGTCGAGCTCGGCCAGCCGGACGGGGAAGATCGCGTCGAAGAGGTCCTGACGTGCGGGGAAGTGGTTGTAGAGCGTGCCGATGCTGACCCCGGCGCGGCGCGCGACCTCCTCCAGCGGTGCGTCGAGGCCGCGGTCCCCGAACACCTGCGCCCCGGCCGCCACCAGCTTCTCGCGGTTCCGCGCGGCGTCGGCCCGCGCCGGCCTGCTCCTGGACATGCCGCCATCCTACGAAGTTGAGGAAACTCTCGACTTTCGGCTAACTTGAGGGTCTCCTCAACTTATTGGAGGTCCCGACCATGACCGCGACGACCGTCGTCATCGGCGCCGGCCCCGGGCTCGGCATGTCGATCGCCCACCGGTTCGGCCGCGAGGGGCACGCGATCGCCCTCGTCTCCCGCAACGCCTCACGCCACTCCGGCTACCTCGCGTCGCTGGCGTCCGCCGGCATCGAGGCGACGTCCCACCCGGCGGACGTCCGCGACCGCGACGGCCTGCTCGGCGCCCTCGACGCGATCACCGCGCGGCACGGCGCCATCGACGTCCTCTACTACGGTCCCGGCGCGGCCGACCCGGCCGCCCGCCCGGCACCCATCACGGAGACGGACGTCCCCGCCGCCCAGGAGGCGATGGGCTGGGTGTACCCCGCCATCGACGCGGTCCGCGCGGTCCTGCCCGGCATGCTGGAGCGCGGGGACGGCGCCCTGCTGTTCGCCGGCGGCCTCAGCTCGGTCGTCCCGCTGCCGATGATCGGGAACCTGGCGATCTCGTCCGCCGCCCTCCGCAACTACGCGATCACCTTGAACGCCGCGCTGGCGGACCAAGGCGTGTACGCGGGCACCCTCACCATCGGCGGCCTCATCGAGCGCGGCGACATCCACCGCATGTTCCTCGCGGAGTCGGAACGGCTCGGCGGCATGACCGTCGGGACGCTCGCCCCGGACGACCTCGCCGACGCGGCCTGGAACCTCTACAAGAACCGCGACAGCGCCGAGGCGATCTTCGACGTCCTCACCTGACACCCCGCCCGAGCAGCCGACCGGGTCAGCCCGTCCCGCGCCGCCAGCGGGACGGGCTGACGCCCCGGGCGCGCTTGAAGGCCACGCTGAAGGCGAACGCGTCCTCGTAGCCGACCTCGCGGCCCACCGCCGCCACCGTCGCGTCGGTGTCGCGCAGCAGGTCGGCCGCGAGGGTCATCCGCCATCCGGTGAGGTACGTGAGCGGCGGCTCGCCCACCAGCCCGGTGAAGCGCGCCGCGAACGACGCGCGGGACATCCCGGCCTCGGCGGCGAGCGCGGCGACGGTCCAGCGCCGCGCCGGGTCCCCGTGCAGCAGGCGCAGCGCGTCGCCGATCGCCGGATCCGCCAGCGCCCGGTACCAGGACGGCAGCTCCGACTCCGGCCGCGCGCACCAGGCCCGCAGCGCCAGGACGAGCACCAGGTCAAGCAGCCGGTGCAGGACGGCGTCCTGGCCGGGTTCGTCGCGGCCGACCTCGGCGGCGAGCAGATCGAGCGCGCCCCGCGTCCGGGGTCCGGCCGGGACGACCGCCACCTCGGGAAGCATCTCCAGGATGCGCCCTCCCACGTCGCCGTGCAGCTCGTAGGCGCCGCGCAGCATGACGGTGGCACCGGGCAGCCCGTCGCCGTAGGTGCGGGGAGCGAGGTTCCACTCCGCACCCGCGACCGGATCGCCGCTGTCGGCCCGGTACTTCTTCCCCTGCCGGATCACGACCTGGGCGGGGGTGGACGGGTCGTCCGCGATCGTGTATTCGCCGGCCGTGGTGATGAGGGCGATGTCGCCCGCGCCGAGGCGGACCGGCGCTGCGGCGGACCCCTCCAGCCGGACCGCCGCATGGCCTCCGAGCGTGGCGACCACCGTGAGCGCAGCCGTGTCGTCGAAGGTCAGCGCCCATGGCGGACGCTGGACCAGCTGCCTGACCAGCGCATCCCCCGCACGCGCCCGATGCAGCAGATCGCTCAGGACGTCCATGCCGCACCACGCTAGACGATGACAAAGGTATCCGAGACGTTCTCTCATGGATCGTCTACGCCTGATGCGGTTGCGTAGGAGCCATGGAAACCACACTCATCCTCGGCGCCACCGGGAAGACCGGACGCCGCATCGTCCGGCGGCTGCGCGCCGCCGGCCATTCCGTCCGCACCGCGTCCCGCACGGGAAGCGACGTGACCGTCGACCTCGGCGACCCGGCGACCTGGCCGGCCGCCCTCGACGGCGCCACCGCCGTCTACCTCCTGGAGCCCGTCCTCCAGCCGGTCCCGGACCGCGAGGCGCGCATCCCCGCGTTCGTGACCGAGGCGGTCTCCGCCGGCGTGCGGCGCCTCGTCCTGCTCTCCGCCCACGGGGTGGGCGAGGCCGCCGACGACCATCCCCTCAAGTCCGCCGAACGGGCCGTGCGCGGATCGGGTGTCGGCTGGACGATCCTGCGCCCCGGCTGGTTCGCGCAGAACTTCAGCGAGTCGTTCTGGAAGCCGTGGGTCCTCAGCGGCACCCTGGCCGTGCCGACCGGCGACGGCCGCACTCCGTTCGTCGATGCCGAGGACATCGCCGAGGTCGCAGCGGACGCGCTCACCGACGACAAGCACAGCGGACGGACCTACCAGCTGACCGGACCGCGGGCGATCAGCTTCGCCGAGGCCGCCGAGCTCATCGGCAAAGCCGCTGGGCGCACGGTCCGGCACGTCGACGTCACCCCGGAGGTCTTCGCCGAAAGGCTGGCCTCGAACGGCGTCCCCGCTGGGACCGCGAAGATGCTCGCCGGTCTCCTCGCGAACATCCGCGACGACCGGGAGGCGACGGTGTCCGACGGCGTCGACCAGGCCCTCGGCCGGCCGCCCAGGCCGTTCGAGGACTACGTCACGGAGGCCGCCGCGGCAGGCCACTGGGACTGACCCCGGAAATGCGAAAGGCCCCGCCGTGAACGGCGGGGCCTTCCTCACAAAATGTCCGGCGGTGTCCTACTCTCCCACACAGTCTCCCATGCAGTACCATCGGCGCTGAAGGGCTTAACTTCCGGGTTCGGAATGGGACCGGGTGT